>CAZHDP010000134.1:0-8168 GCA_964531605.1 uncultured Burkholderiaceae bacterium
ACCGGTGTTTACCGCGTGCGGGGCAGTGCAGACACGCACGAGACCTCCAGCCCCTCGATGGACATTTCCAAGGCCAGCAACTTCGAGCGCTTTGTGTTTGACCTGTTGGCCCGCGATGGTGCCAAGACGAAAGACCTGTTCAGCACACAGATCAATGCCGGTGGGCGTTTTGATCTCAGCCAAGATCCACACTTTGCTGAGGCTGCATCGCGCTATGGTTTTAATAGCGGTAAAAGCACACATGCTGAGCGGTTGGCCACGATCAGAGACGCCTTTTCCCGCTTTGGCGTGATGATCGACACCCACACGGCCGATGGTTTGAAAGTGGCCCGCGAACACCTGGCAGTCAAGCCTGCCGCGGCGGGCACGGTGGCAATGATCGTGTTGGAGACCGCGTTGCCCATCAAGTTTGCCGACACCATTGTGGAAGCGTTAGGTCGCCAACCAGATCGCCCAGCCAAATTTGACGGCATTGAAAGCCTGCCCAAGCGCGTGAAAGTGGTGCCCGCCGACGTGAACGTGATCAAGCAGTACATCACCGAGCATTGCCCGGTATGAACGTGGTCGGGTTTGCCGGGTTCTCCGGCTCTGGCAAGACAACGCTGGTCGAGCGTTTGATTCCTGCATTGAAGCTGCATGGCCAGCGGGTGTCGGTGGTCAAACACGCTCACCACAAGTTCGACATGGACCACCCAGGCAAGGACACCTACCGCCACCGGGATGCCGGTGCCTTTGAAGTGGTGGCCGCATCGGACCAGCGCCTGATGTTGGTGCGAGAGTTTGAAAAGCCTGCCGCGTTGACCGTGCACCACCTGATTGCCGAGCTTTACGACGGTGTGGACTGGGTGTTGGTCGAGGGGTTCAAAAGCAGTGACCTGCAGAAAATCGAAGTCTGGCGTGCCGACAACGGCAAACCTGCGCGCTACAACGACGACGATTTCGTGGTGGCCATTGCCACGGACACCCCCGAGCAGTTGCCCGAGTCCACGCTTCGGCCCGTGCTGGATTTGAATGACCCTGATGCCATTGCGCAATGGTTGCTGGACAACCAATCGCGCTTTGTTTACGACGCGGAGATGTACCAATGAACCGAGCCAGTGACCGTCCAGGCGCTGATCCCGCCACACAAGGCCGTGGCGCCCGCGCCCCGTTGAAGCCGCTGGACACCGCGTTGGATGAGTTGTTGTCGACCGCCAGTGTGTTGCCCCATGTGGAGTCGGTGTCTACCTTTGACGCCGATGGTCGCGTGCTGCGCGAAGACGTGGTGTCTGCGTTGGAAGTCCCGCCCAGCGACAACAGCTCGATGGACGGCTACGCCCTGCGTGTGGCGGATGTGACGGCCCCTGGCATGACGTTCAAGGTGTCGCAACGCTTGCCAGCCGGGTCGGTCGGCTTTGCGTTGGAATCTGGCACCGTGGCGCGGATTTTCACGGGGGCCAGCTTGCCTTTTGGCGCCGATGCGGTGGTCCCTCAGGAAGACTGCGAGCTGGTGGCTGACCCTGAGGGCTCGGTACGCCTCAATGCCGTGCCCACCGCAGGGCAATGGATACGTCGCCAGGGTGAAGACGTGCACCGTGGACAAGTGGTGTTGGCACAAGGGCAGCGGCTGTCAGCTGCGGCCTTGGGCTTGGCCGCCAGCGTGGGCAAAAGCCATTTGACTGTGGCTGCAAAACCCCGTGTGGCCTTGTTCTCCACCGGGGACGAATTGGTGATGCCCGGCGCCGTGGCGCCCGAGGCGATGCGACCAGGCGCCATCTACAACTCGAACCGTTTCTTTCTGCGTGCCATGCTGCAGCGCTTGGGCTGCATGGTCAGTGATTTCGGCATCGTGCCTGACCAACGCGAGGCCACTGTGCAAGCGTTGGCAGACGCGTCGTCAACCCATGACCTGATCTTGACCAGTGGTGGTGTGTCCGTGGGTGAAGAAGACCACATCAAGCCTGCCGTCCAACACTTGGGTACCTTGGACTTGTGGCAAATTGCCATCAAGCCTGGCAAACCCTTTGCCCATGGCAAGATCGGTCACGCCCATTTTGTGGGGCTGCCGGGCAACCCGGTGTCCAGCTATGTGACGTTCATGCTCCTGGTGCGCCCTCTCTTGCTGAAATTGCAAGGGGCGACCAGCTGGACCCCTCCCGCCACGCGCATGACCGCCCATTTCGATTGGCCGCGCCCCGACAAGCGGCGTGAATTCTTGCGTGTGCGTCGCAATGCTGAGGGTGGACTGGATTTGTTCCCCAACCAAAGCTCTGGGGTGTTGACCTCGGCTGTGTGGGGCGATGGCTTGGTGGACAACGCCCCAGGCCAAACCATTCAATCAGGCGACTCGGTTCGCTTCATTCCACTTGCCGAACTGTCATGACCATCACCTTGCGTTACTTCGCCTCTGTCCGTGAAGCGGTGGGGCAATCCACCGAGTCTTGGGAGACCTCTGCCGTCACCGTGGGGGCTTTACGTGATGAATTGATCGCGCGTGGTGGCGTATGGGCCGAGGCTTTGGCCCGTGGCCGAGCCGTGCGGGTGGCGGTCAACCAAACCATGGGGGACGACGGCACCGCTTTGCCCGCTTCTGCCGAGGTGGCTTTTTTTCCACCGGTCACAGGGGGCTGAGCATGACGATGCCACGGGTCAGCATTCAAACCGAAGACTTCGACGCCAGCCTAGAGATAGCTCGCTTGCGTGCCCACGATAAGCGGGTTGGCGCGGTATGCAGCTTCATTGGCACGGTGCGGGATGGGCGCGGCGGGGCTGACGGCAATGACTTGCCTGTGCTGTCCATGGAGCTGGAACACTACCCGGGCATGACCGAAAAGGCCATCGAAGCGATGGTGGACGAAGCCCACAAACGCTTCAACATTTTTGGGGCCAGGGTCATCCACCGGGTTGGGCTGTTGCAGCCGCTGGACCAGATCGTGTTCGTGGCCGTGACCTCTGCCCATCGGGGTGAAAGCTACCAGGCGTGTGAGTTCCTGATGGACTACCTCAAAACACAAGCCCCGTTCTGGAAAAAAGAGCAAACGCCGCAAGGCGCACACTGGGTTGACGCGCGTGTCAGTGACGATGCCGCGCTGGCCCGATGGGGCATCACCGCCAGCAATGCTTGAGCGCCTGAGGCTTCGCGACAGGTGAGGTGATGGTCAGGCCTGTGGTGGGACAAAAGGCGCACGTGCCTGGTATTCCAGGCCATCGACCAGCTGCTTGAGCAGGCCCACCAATTGTTCCTGTTGCTCAGGCTGTAGCGGTGACATCAGCTTTTGATACGCTTTTTCGGCCGCGACCTGGGCTTTGGCCAAAGACGTCAATCCTTGAGCTGAAAGCGTGATGGACAGGTTTCTGCGGTTGACTGGGGAGGGTGCGCGTTCCACCAGTTGACGAGATTCCAGCACCCTCAAGACGCGCAGCATGGTCACCTTGTCGAAACCCAGCGCCCGCGCCAGTGACGACTGGTCCAAGCCTGGGTGGGCATTCAACACCGTCAGGGCGCCGTATTTCGCAGGCGTCAACCCCAGCTCACGGCATTCCTCTTCGAAGACCGATGCAGAGATTTGGTGAGCCCGGCGCAGCAAAAAGCCTGGGCGCATGTACAGGCGGGCAAGGCTGGCAATTTCAGGCACGGTGTGACGGGATCATTTGCAATGGGGTTTGCGGTTTAGGGAATACATGGATTGTGCCTGCAGGATTTCACAGGACAATGGTTAGCATGCAAACGCATGGTAAACCATGCAATCTCAGGATTCAAGGCAGTTGAGGTACGGCAATGCAATTGTTCACAACGGATCGGTGTTTCAGCACCACAAGACGCAGAACCGCCTGGATGGCGGGTCTGCTTGGCCTCGCGCTGGCTTGGTCGGGCGGGGTGGGGTCACAAACCATTGCCCCAACAGGCCCTGCGCCTTTGCGCCTGATCGTGCCGTTCACACCGGGCACAGGCATCGACCTGATTGCCCGCAGCGTGGGCCCCAAGTTGGGTGAGCGCCTGGGGCGCTCCGTGGTGGTGGACAACCGTGCGGGTGCGTCAGGCAACATCGGCACTGAAGCCGTGGTGCGTGCCGCGCCCAATGGTGGGACTTTGTTGGTGTCGGTCAACACCTTGGTGATGAACCGAAGCCTCTACCCCAAATTGCCGTTTGATCCGGTGAAAGATTTGGTGCCGGTCAGCCTGACCAGTTGGGGGCAATTGGTGCTGGTCGCGGGGCCCCAAACCGGGTTCAAAACGGCTGGGGATTTGATGGCTCGCGCCAAGGCCAAGCCGGGTGGCATCAACTACGCTTCGCCTGGGGTTGGGACGCCGCACCACATGGCGATGGAACTGTTCAAAAGCACGGCCCAGGTGTTTCTGACCCACATTCCCTACCGAGGCACGGCGCCCGCCGTGACCGACTTGCTGGGTGGGCAAATTGACGTGATGTTTTTGCCCATCCATGTCGCGCTGCCGCACGTCAAAGCTGGCAAATTGGTGGTGTTAGGCATTGGCAGCGACAAACGCCACCCGTTGCTGCCTGATGTGCCAACCCTGGCGCAAGCCAAAGCAGGGGATGTCAATGTGGACATGTGGTACGGCGTGTTCGCGCCTCAAGGCACGCCGCCGGAGATGGTGGCCAGACTGAACCGCGAGTTGAAAGACATCCTGAGCGGGGCCGATATCAAGGCAGCTTTTGAAACGCAAGGCATGGACCCTGCGACCAGCACCCCTGAGGAATTTCAGCGGTTGGTGGAAAAAGACGCCATGCGTTGGGCGCAACTCATCAAGACCCAAAAGATCACGGCAGACTGAAAGAACATCATGAACATCGCCATCATCGGTGGAGGCATCGCAGGCCTGAGTTTGGCCTTGGGCTTGCACCAACAAGGCATCGCCTGTGACGTGTTTGAGGCGGTACCTCAGGTCAAGGAAATTGGGGTTGGCATCACCTTGCTGCCCCACGCCATGCGCGAGTTGGCGGCCTTGGGCGTGCAACCGGCGTTGGAAGCGGTGGGCATTGAAAACCTGGAGAGCGTGTTTTTCAACCGCCATGGTCAATTCATCTACCAAGAGCCTAGAGGACGGCACGCTGGTTATGCGCTGCCTGAATTGGGCATGCACCGAGGCAAATTGCACAACGTGCTTTACCAGGCTGCGCTGGAGCGCCTGGGCCCTGATGCCTTGCACCTTGACCACCGCTGTGTGGGTGTGACCCAGGGTGAGCAGGGCGCTACCGTGCACTTTCAGTCCTTGAGCAGCGGCGAAGCACTGCCTGACGTGAACTGCGATGCCGTGATCGCCTGTGATGGCGTGAATTCGGTGGTCCGTCGACAGTTTTATCCGCAAGAGCAGATGGCTTTTGCAGGCATCAACACGTGGCGGGGCGTCACGGTGCGCAAACCCATTTTGACCGGCAAGAGCTACATCCGTATCGGTTCGATCGAAACCGGCAAGATGGTGATTTACCCGATCGTGGACAACGTGGACGGGCAGGGCAACCAGCTGATCAACTGGGTGGCTGAAATCCAACGTGAAGGCGTTGCCATGAACGACTGGAACCGCTCAGGCTGTGCCGAGGACTTTGTCGGCATCTTCAAAGACTGGCAGTTCGACTGGCTGGATGTCCCGGCGTTGATCCGCGATGCAGAGCAGATCCTGGAATACCCGATGGTGGACAAAGACCCGGTGGCGCAATGGAGCTTTGGGCGCGTGACGCTGATGGGCGACGCCGCTCACCCCATGTACCCCAGGGGCTCGAATGGTTCTGCCCAAGCCTTGTTGGATGCCCGCTGCATGGTGACGCAATTGGTGGCCCATCCCGGTGATCCCGTGGCGGCCTTACAGGCTTACCAGCGTGAGCGCTTGGAGCCCACCGCCAAGGTGGTGCGCACCAACCGCGCCACACCGCCAGATTTCATCATCATGAAAGTGGACGAACTCAGTGGGGGTCGCCCATTCCGTCACGTCGACGATTTGATCAGTCAGGCCGAGCTGCGTGCCATTTCCGAGAACTACCAGCAGGTCGCAGGATTTTCGAAATCGGCGATCAATGCAGCTTGAACCAGCCCAGTGCCTTGCCCAGGGCCGTGCCCATGTCAGTGCAGGTATTTGGGCTTGATCAACCCATCCGCCAGCCCCATACCCTCCGAGGGTATGCTGCCATGGGTTGATCCTTGCCATTCCGCTTGGGTCAGCGCTTGGTCCAACAGGTGCATGAGGCCGTTCAACAGTTTGGGTTCGAACGAAACCTGAAATCCCCGCGCCTGCCGTTCTTGGCCACTCAAAGACTCTTCGAACGCCAATTCCAGGCGATGCTCAGCTTGGGGTGTCATGCGCACGGTGGTGATCAACAAGGGCTCCGACCCCAGCGGCCACTGCGCGGGCTCAGCTTTGAACGGGGTTGAAAAATCAGCCTCTTCTGCGTCATCGCTTGTCGCATCACTGGATGCCGCACTGCTTGACGGTGCAGAGGCGTCCCCATGGGCAGCGTTGTTGGCAGGTGTCTGGAGGGCGGTCTGTCCAAGCGCCGAGATGCTGTGGCGCAGCACGGGAATCCAACCTGAACACAAGCGTCGGGTCAGCCACAGGCGGATTTCCTGGTCCTGGCGGGTGTTGATCCGCACCAAGATGCGATCTTGCTCATGCTGGTAGTCAACAGACACTTGGTGGATATCCATCGTTTGATTTTAGTCAAACCCCTCGAGGTTTGCTTCTCTTGAAATGACTGGCAAATGCCTCAAGTCGATGCAAAGGACATCCACCATGCGAACCGACAAATTCACCACCAAATTCCAAGAAGCCCTCTCTGACGCGCAGTCGTTGGCTTTGGGCAATGACCACGCGTACATCGAACCCGTGCACTTGTTGGCGGCATTGCTGGGCCAAACCGATGGCCCCAAAGCCTTGTTGCAACGTGCAGGGGTCAACGTGAGTGGCCTGCAACAGGCCGCTGATGCAGCGGTCAAGCGTTTGCCGCAAGTGCAGGGGCAAGAGCAAGTCACGGTTGGGCGCGACCTGGTGACACTGCTGCAAGCCACTGAAAAAGAAGCGCTGAAGCGCAATGACCAATTCATCGCCAGCGAACTGTTCTTGCTCGCAGTGGCTGACCACAAAGGCGAGGTCGGGCGGCTGGCCAAAGAGCATGGCCTGTCACGCAAGTCCCTGGAAGTGGCCATTGATGCGGTGCGGGGCGGGCAAAACGTCAACAGCGCCGATGCCGAAGGCCAGCGCGAAGCCCTCAAGAAATACTGCATTGACCTGACCGAGCGCGCGCGCATGGGCAAGCTGGACCCTGTGATCGGTCGCGATGACGAGATCCGGCGCGCCATCCAGGTCTTGCAGCGGCGGACCAAAAACAACCCGGTGCTGATCGGTGAACCCGGCGTGGGCAAAACGGCCATCGTTGAAGGCCTGGCGCAGCGCATTGTGGCGGGCGAGGTGCCGGACTCCCTCAAGGGCAAGCGGGTGTTGAGCCTCGACATGGCCTCACTGTTGGCTGGTGCCAAATTCAGAGGTGAGTTTGAAGAGCGGCTCAAAACGGTGTTGAGCGAGTTGGCCAAAGACGAAGGCCAGACCATCGTGTTCATCGACGAGTTGCACACCATGGTAGGGGCTGGCAAAGGCGAGGGCGCCATGGACGCAGGCAACATGCTCAAACCGGCGCTGGCGCGGGGCGAGTTGCACTGCGTGGGGGCAACCACACTGGACGAGTACCGCAAATACATCGAAAAAGACGCCGCCTTGGAGCGCCGCTTTCAAAAGATTTTGGTCGGTGAACCTTCGGTCGAAGCCACCATCGCCATCCTTCGCGGTTTGAAAGAACGCTATGAAGTTCACCATGGCGTCGAAATCACCGACCCGGCCATTGTGGCTGCGGCCGAGCTCAGCCAGCGCTACATCACCGACCGGTTTTTGCCAGACAAGGCCATTGATTTGATCGACGAGGCCGCCAGCAAGATCAAGATCGAGATCGACTCCAAACCCGAAGTCATGGACAAGCTGGACCGCCGCTTGATCCAGTTGCAGATCGAGCGCGAAGCGGTTCGCAAAGAAAAAGACGAGGCGTCCCTCAAACGCTTTGATTTGATCGAGGAAGAAATCGAATCGCTGCAAAAAGAGATTGCCGATCTGGACGACATCTGGAAAGCCGAAAAAGCCCAAGCCCATGGTTCAGCTTCGGTGAAAGAGGAGCTGGAAAAGGTCAGAC
>CAZHDP010000135.1:0-2157 GCA_964531605.1 uncultured Burkholderiaceae bacterium
TGGAACCAATACCTGTGGCCGCTGCTGGCGACCACCAGCGAAGACATGTACCCCGTCGTCGTTGGCATCAAAAACATGATTGCGGGTGGTGATTCGCAAAACGAATGGAACGTGGTGATGGCCACGGCCATCCTGGCGATGTTGCCGCCTGCGCTGGTGGTGGTGCTCATGCAAAAGTGGTTCGTCAAGGGCCTGGTTGATACAGAAAAGTAAAAAAGTAAGAGAACACGATGGCAGCCATACAACTCCAACAGGTCATCAAACGCTACGGCGTTGGCAAGACCGCCAACCAAGTCATCCACGGTGTGGACGCGGACATTGCCGATGGCGAATTCATCGTCATCGTGGGCCCCTCAGGTTGCGGCAAATCCACCCTGTTGCGCATGGTTGCCGGGCTGGAAGAAATCAGCGAAGGCACCATCTCTATCGGTGGCCGCGTCGTCAACGACCTGGAGCCTGCTGAGCGCGACATTGCCATGGTGTTTCAAAACTACGCGCTCTACCCTCACATGAGCGTCTTTGACAACATGGCCTACGGCCTCAAGATCGCCAAAGTCCCGGTGGACGACATCAAAGCCCGCGTAGACAAAGCCGCCAAGATCCTGGAACTGGGCCATTTGCTGACCCGCAAACCCCGGGAACTCTCGGGTGGCCAGCGCCAGCGCGTTGCCATGGGCCGCGCCATCGTGCGCCAGCCGCAGGTGTTTTTATTTGACGAACCGCTGTCTAACCTGGACGCCAAGCTGCGCGCCCAAACCCGCCTGGAGATTCAAAAACTGCACCGCGAGCTGGGCATCACCAGCCTGTTCGTCACCCACGACCAGGTCGAAGCGATGACTTTGGCCCAACGCATCATCGTGATGAACGGCGGTCGCATGGACCAATTCGGCACACCAGACGAGGTGTACCACCGCCCAGCCACCACCTTTGTGGCGAGTTTCATCGGCTCACCACCCATGAACCTGCTTCAATCTGCACCAGGTGTGAAGCCTGGTGCCATCCTGGGCGTACGGCCAGAGCATTTGCACATTGGCCCCAACGGTTGGGAAGCAACGGTGGACACGGTGGAAATGTTGGGCGCCGAACGCCTGGTGTACGCCCGTGTGGGCGATGAAAACCTGATCGTGCGCATCCCCGAGGACCAACCCTCTCCTGTACCGGGCGACGTGATTCACCTCTCGCTGCAAGAGGACCGGGTGCATTGGTTTGACCTGGAAACAGGCAAAAGGCTGTGACGCCGTTGGACGCGCACCGCACCTGGCCTTACCCACGTTGGATTGCCCACCGGGGTGCTGGCAAGCTGGCCCCTGAGAACACCTTGGCAGCGTTCAAGCTGGGTGCGTCGCATGGCTACCGCATGTTCGAGTGCGACGTGAAACTCAGTGCCGACGACGTGCCTTTCTTGATGCACGACACCACCCTTGATCGCACCACCAATGGCCGAGAAACCCTTGGAAACGGCGCAAGCCTTGTGGGTGGTGACCACACCTGGAAGACTCTGTCCCAGCTCGACGCGGGCAGTTGGCATTCCCGTTCGCATGCGGGCGAGCCCCTGCCCACATTCGACAACATCGCCCGCTATTGCCTGCGCAACGGGTACTTGCTCAACATCGAGATCAAACCGACGCCGGGAGCCGAGGAACACACCGGCCAAGTGGTTGCCGCCGCTGCCGATCGACTGTGGCAGGCCGCGTCAGTGACTGCAGGCCACCCTATCACACCACCGACACCACCGCTGCTGACCTCGTTCAAAACCGAAGCCTTGGCTGGCGCTCAATTGGCAGCGCCCCATTTGCCAAGGGGCCTTTTGCTGGACACGCTGTGGACGGGTTGGCTCGAAACCGCCCTGACCCTGGATTGCGTTGCCATCGTCTGCAACCATGCTTTGTGGGACCGCTCCACCGTCACACAAGCCCAATCCGCCGGGTTCAAAACCCTGAGCTACACGGTGAACGATGAATGGGCGGCACAGCGCCTGATCGACTTGGGCACCGACGGCATCATCACAGACCGGGTGGACCTGTTCTCACCTGCCTGAGCAAAGACTACCGCCAACCCCGCCCCAGCACCCACTGTGTGCTGGCTGCGGTGAGCACCAAGCCGAGGTAAGTGGCCATCTTGCCATCGCGCCCCAAGATCACCAAGCCGACGATCAAG
>CAZHDP010000135.1:2167-8142 GCA_964531605.1 uncultured Burkholderiaceae bacterium
TAGCAAACTGTGTCCGCCATTTCAGCGGGAAAGCCGTATTTTTCTGCCAAATCAACCCCACCACGGGCATCACCAGCGCCATGGCCAGCGCCGGGGCCAGGAAATTCAGCACGTGAAACAGCAGGGTCAGGGGGGCCATGTAGGGCTTTCAGGGCGCGGGCAGTGCGGCGATTTTATAATCGGGCACTTATCCAAACCACCTCATCCATCCGCTCCCCATGGCAGTCTGGGCTTTAGGCCTCAATCACACCACCGCACCGCTCGACCTCCGCGGTCGGTTTGCGTTCGCCGTGGACCAGATTGCACCCACCTTGCATGGCTTGCGCACGGCGTTGCACGAGCCCCACCGCGCATCTGCCCAAAAGCACCCCGAGGTGGCCATCCTTTCAACCTGCAACCGCACCGAAATCTACTGCGCAGGCGAGGCCGATGCCCTGAACCATTCGCTGCATTGGCTGGCCCAAACCGGTGGCGTGACAACCGAGTTGCTCAAGCACCACACCTACACCCTGCAAGATGGCCAAGCTGCCCGCCACGCTTTTCGGGTGGCCAGTGGGCTCGACAGCATGGTGCTCGGCGAACCGCAGATTTTGGGCCAGTTCAAAAGTGCGGTGCGCGTGGCCGATGAGGCGGGCGCGTTGGGCCAAACCCTTAACCAGCTGTTCCAGCGCTCATTTGCCGTTGCCAAAGAGGTGCGCTCGTCGACCGAAGTGGGCGCCCATTCGATCAGCATGGCTGCAGCAGCCGTGCGTTTGGCAGGTCAGTTGTTTGAGGATTTGGCCCAAATCAAAGTGCTGTTTGTGGGCGCAGGCGAGATGATCGAGCTGGCCGCCACGCACTTTGCGGCCAAAAACCCCAAATCCATGGCCATTGCCAACCGCACGCTCGAGCGTGGCGAAAAGCTGGCGGCCCGCTTTGGGGGCGAGATCATGCGACTGGCCGATTTGCCAGACCGGCTGCACGAGTTCGACGCCGTCATCAGCTGCACCGCCAGCACCCTGCCCATCATCGGCTTGGGTGCGGTGGAGCGGGCGTTGAAGCGGCGCAAGCACCGCCCGATGTTCATGGTCGACCTGGCCGTGCCACGCGACATCGAGCCCGAAGTCAAAGCCTTGGACGACGTGTACCTGTACACCGTGGACGACCTCTCCGGCGTGGTGCAAACCGCCCAGGCCAACCGCCAGGCTGCTGTGGCCGAGGCAGAAGCCATCATCGACGCCGGTGTGCAAAGCTTTTTGCACTGGATGGACCAACGCGGCCCCGGCGGCGTGGTGCCCCTGATCCGTCAGCTCAACGCCCAGGCCGACGAGTGGCGTGCGGCGGAGATGGCCCGCGCGCAGAAAGCCTTGGCGCGGGGCGATGACCCCATCGCGGTGATGGAGGCGCTGTCCAGAGGGCTGACGCAAAAAATGCTGCACGGCGCCATGGCTGAGCTGAACGCAGCAGACCCGGCCCACCGTGAGCAAACCACGCAGGCCATTTCGCGCATCTTTTTGCGCTCGCAAAGCAAGTCCAGCTTGTAGCGCTGCCCGTGCCGAACAGGTCACCGTGGCCACACGGACCTCGTTCTCACCGCCTTGTTTCCCCTGCCGCTGTGGTGCCAGCCCAGCTTGCACCTCGCCCCAGACCTCACCGGACCCGATGAAAACCTTTCTCCGCAATCGCCTTGAACGCTACGCCCAGCGCCTGTCCGAGCTGGACTTTTTGCTCTCGCGCGAAGACATCATGAAAGACATGGCCCAGTTCTTGGTGCTCTCGCGCGAACATGCAGATGTGACGCAAATCGCTGGGCGCTTTTTGCGCTATCAGCAGCGCGAGCAAGACTTGGCCACCGCCCACGAGATGCAAACCGACGCAGGCAACGACGCGGACATGCTGGCCATGGCCCAAGAAGAAATCGACACTGCCGAGGCCGAGCTGCTGCAACTCGAAACCGTCTTGCAGCGCATGCTGCTCCCACGCGACCCAGATGACCTGCGCCCCGCGTTTTTGGAAATCCGAGCAGGCACCGGGGGCGATGAATCCGCGCTGTTTGCGGGCGACCTGCTGCGCATGTACACCCGCTATGCCGATCGCCAAGGCTGGCGCACCGAGATCGTCAGTGAGTCTCCCAGCGAACTCGGTGGCTTCAAAGAGGTGGTGGTGCGCCTGGAAGGCTCCACCACCAACGCGTCTGGCCTCACCACTGGCGCCTATGGGTTGCTGCGCTTCGAGTCGGGCGGCCACCGCGTACAGCGTGTGCCCGCGACAGAAACGCAAGGCCGCATCCACACCAGTGCCTGCACCGTCGCCGTGATGGCTGAACCGGACGAAGCCGAGGCCATCAAAATCAACCCCGCCGACCTGCGCATTGACACCTACCGCGCCAGTGGCGCAGGTGGACAGCACATCAACAAAACCGACAGTGCGGTACGCATCACCCACTTGCCGACCGGCATCGTGGCCGAGTGCCAAGATGGCCGCAGCCAGCACAGCAACAAAGCCCAGGCCCTGAAGGTGCTGACCGCTCGCATTGTGGAAAAAGACCGCGCTGAACGCGCTGCCAAAGATGCCGCCCTGCGCAAAGGCCTGATTGGCAGCGGTGACCGCAGCGACCGCATCCGCACCTACAACTTCCCGCAGGGTCGGCTGACCGACCACCGCATCAACCTGACGCTGTACAAGCTCAATTTCGTGATGGAGGGCGACCTGGCTGAGGTGGTGCAAGCCCTGCAACACGCGCGAGAAGCCGAGCAGCTGGAAGAGCTGGAAAACGCCAGCTGAGGACACGCAAGACCCCCCGACATGCAAATCTCACACGCCATCGCTCAGGTCATCGGTACCGCACTGACCCGCCTGGAGGCCCAGATGCTGATGCTCCACACCCTCGGGCAAGGCCTGCACCAGCGCGCCTGGTTGCTGCTGCATGACCAAGACAAGCTCGATGCGACCACGTGGATGCACTTCCAAGGGTTGTGCCAACGCCGCATGGCCGGTGAGCCTTTGGCCTACATCACCGGTCAAAAAGAGTTTCACGGACTGACACTGCAGGTAGACGCCCGTGTGCTGGACCCTCGGCCTGATACCGAAACCCTGGTCGAGTGGGCCCTGACCTGCCTGCAAGGCTTGGCCGCACCACGCGTGCTGGACCTGGGCACGGGCAGTGGCGCCATCGCCCTGGCGGTGGCACATGCACGCCCGGATGCACAGGTCACCGCGCTGGACGCCAGCCACGACGCCCTGGCCGTGGCACAGGCCAATGCACAGCGCCTCGGCTTGAACGTGCGGTTTGTGCACGGTCACTGGCTCGACACGGCTGCGCCGCTGCCTCACGTATTTGACCTGATCGTCTCAAACCCCCCGTACATCCCCGATGCCGACCCACACTTGGCCGCCCTGACCCACGAACCCCTGTCGGCCTTGGCCAGCGGCCCTGACGGGTTGGACGACATCCGCACCATCGTGGCGCAAGCCCCGGCGCACCTGAGCGATGGGGGCTGGTTGTTGCTGGAACATGGGCATGACCAAGCCGTCGCGGTGACTGAATTGCTGACCCAAGCGGGTTGGTCCAAGGTGCAATCCCATCACGACATTGCGGGTATTGCCCGCTGTACCGGGGGACAATACCTCGCCGGACTTGCAATGGGCTGCAAAGACCCGATATCAGTGAAATAATCAAGCATTCAGCGATGCCGTCATCGCGCCCCTCTGAAGGAAACCACCATGAGCGACCCTACCCAAGACCGTATCGACCAACTCGTCAAAGGCAACGACGTGCTGCTGTTCATGAAAGGCAGCGCCAGTTTCCCCATGTGCGGCTTCTCTGGCCGTGCCATTCAGATCCTGAAAGCCTGTGGCGTTGATCCCAAGGCAGTGAAAACCGTGAACGTGCTGGACGACGCCGAAATCCGCGCTGGCATCAAGGAATACAGCAACTGGCCCACCATTCCCCAGTTGTACGTCAAAGGTGAATTCATCGGTGGCTCGGACATCATGATGGAGATGTACGAAAACGGTGAACTGCAGCAAGTGCTGAACGCCACCCCCGCCTAACGCGCAAAACAGCACCCCACAGCGGCATCAACCGCTGTGCCCCTCAAAAAAAGGCCGGTCTTCACCGGCCTTTTTGTCGTCTATGCCCTTGTGGCAAACGTTGTCTCCTGGCACGGCTTATGCTGAAATGAAATCGCCGTTATTGTTTGTTTTCAAGGAGAAGATAATGTCATCGCACAGTCTGGTTCCTGTTGGCGCCCCATCCTCACCACAGGGTTTTGCAGGAGGCGCTGAGTTCAACATCCCGATCGCTCAGTTGCGAGGCATTTACCAGCCTGACGACGTCGAGCGCCGCTTGAGCAAGCTGCAGCAATCGGGGGATGCCAAAGAGCATGAGAGCCTGCGCAACACCTACGAGCGCATGCTCGAACTGGGGCCTGATCGCTTTCAGGTCAAACCCAACGGCCTGCCGCACATGGCAAGCCTGTACGACAAACTGCCGAACTTCACCGACGTGCTGGACGATGTGAAGCGCCACGTGGCACTCAGCCAGGACAGCCGTGATGGCCTCGAAGTCACACCCATGCTGCTGCTGGGCCCCGCAGGCATCGGCAAAACCCATTTCGCCAAGTGCATCGCCGACCTGCTGGGTACAGGCATGAGCTTGGTGCCGATGAGTTCCATGACGGCGGGCTGGCTGCTGTCGGGCTCGTCGTCCCAATGGCGGGGGGCACGCCCGGGCAAAGTGTTTGAAGCCCTCGTGGACGGTCGATACGCCAACCCCGTCATCGTGGTGGACGAGATCGACAAAGCCAGCGGCGACGCCCAGTACGACCCCTTGGGCGCGCTGTACAGCTTGCTGGAGCATGACACGGCCAAACACTTCACCGATGAATTCGCTGAGGTGGCCATTGACGCCAGCCAGGTGATCTGGATCACCACCGCCAACGACCCACGCGGCATACCTGACCCCATCCTCAACCGCATGAACGTGTTTGAGATCGACCCGCCGACCCACGAGCAAGCCCGCACCATTGCTCAAAATTTATACCGGAGCATCTGTGGCGAACATGACTGGGGTCTGCGCTTTGGCCCCACGCCAAGTGATGACGTGCTCGACGCACTGGCCGACTTGCCTCCACGCGAGATGCGCCGCGCTTTGATGACGGGCTTTGGCAATGCGCGCCTGGCCCGGCGCGATGAATTGAACGTGGAAGACCTGCCCAAAGCCAGTGGTGCCCGGAACAAGATCGGCTTTTTGCAATGACTAAGCCGTTTCACCGGGGCGCTGCCCCGGCGTGGAACGGTCTCTTTAGCGCCCGTGGGTAAATGAAATCTGCGCCCGGCAGTTCCTATACTGTCGGGTGTTTGCGTTTTCAATCCACGGCCGGGCAGCAGCTGCCACACGGCCCATCACACAAAGAGGCATCCCATGGTTCAGCACATGAAGTTTTACATCGACGGCGCTTGGGTCGATCCCGTGACCCCCAAATCCCGCCCGGTGGTCAATCCGTCAACGGAAGCCGCGATGTACGACATTGCGCTGGGCAGTGCCGCCGATGTCGACAAAGCCGTGGCCGCCGCCCGCCGCGCCTTTGAGACCTACAGCCAAACCACCCGCGAAGAGCGCGTGGCCTTGCTCACACGCGTGGTTGAGGTGTACAAATCACGTGCCAAAGATTTGGGTGCCGCGATCTCTGACGAGATGGGTGCGCCTTTGGGCTTTGCAGAAAAATTTCAGGTGGGCGCGGGCTTGGGCCACATCGTGTCCACGCTGGAAGTGCTCAAGACTTATCACTTTGAAGAACCTGTCGGCTCTGCCCTGGTGGTGCGTGAGCCCGTGGGCGTGGTCGGCATGATCACCCCCTGGAATTGGCCCATGAACCAACTCACCTGCAAAGTCGCACCAGCGCTTGCCGCAGGCTGCACCATGGTGCTCAAGCCCTCAGAATTAACACCCAGATCGGCTCTTATATTTGCAGAAATACTTCATGAATCGGTCG
>CAZHDP010000136.1:0-8116 GCA_964531605.1 uncultured Burkholderiaceae bacterium
GCCTGCGCAATCGTTTCAGCTGCCAGCAGGGCGCCGGACGAAGACCAATGCGTGTCCAGCCTGAAATACAAAGGCATCGGCGCAACCCGTGTTGGGCTGTTCAAAAACGCCGTGTTGAGGTCCGCAGCCCGCACCCCACCATCTCGCAGGCTTTTGAGCATGCGGTCGTAGTTGTTTTTGAGGTGATCATCCAAGCGAAGGCTGTCGGGCAGATTCTCTGGATGCACTCGGATTTTCAGCGGCGCCATGGCCACCAACAAGGCCACACCATTGCGCTCCAACTGCCGATTGACTTTGCGGATCAGGTCCACCGTGGCGTTGACGCCAGGGTTGTCAGCAGGCGACGAGACCTCGTTGCGGTAGTACAACCAGTTGTTTTTGCCGATGATGCCTGGTGCGGCCTCTTGTGCTTGAACGCATGGCGCCAATGCCATCAGTGCCATGGCACAACTGCCGGCCAGTAAGGTGGGTGAGAACGGGTGCTTCATGATCAAGGGTTTCAAAGTCAGTGTTTGCGAACGTGCGGTGTGTCACTTGCCGGTGTACCGTTCCACCTTGTTGGTGAACGACTTGACCACGGGTTTGCCCGCGTCGCCGGCGGTGACCACGATGCTGTAGCTTGCACCTTGTCCCATGGCCATGGCAACGGTGCCCAAGGCCGTCTTGTCGTCAGGCTTGGTGGCCATGAGGTCAATCGTCAAGGGGTTGACCGCCATCGAGGCTGAGGCATTTGCAGCCACTTTGGAAAACACCCGGGTTGAACCGTCGGCACTCAAAATGTCAATTGCCCCCAATTTGGCATGGAGGTTGTACACCGCAAGCACCGCTTTGAGTTTGTTGCCGTTGGCTTTGTCCTCGAACAACACGGGCTTGGCCTCATTCTGCAGTTCGGCCCAGGCCACGGTGGTGGCCCGACCAGCGACCACATCCAAGCTGATGTCTGCTGATACAGGTTTACCTTTGGTTTGAACCGTGAGCTTGTGTTTGCCCGCGCTGAGCACCAGGTAATCACTGGGCTCACCCACAGGCAGGTTGGTCACACGTGGTTTGCCGTCCACCGCCACGTCGATGTTCCCCGTTGCGTTGCCAACCAAGACCCGCACATAGGCTGAATCAGCAGGGGGTTGAGGGTCATACAGTGCCGCAGTTTGGGCAAAAGCGAGGCCAGAGACGGTTGCCAACAGCCCTGCACAGAGCGGCCCCAAAATGCGTCGGGAGAGGGTGGTCATGGTGTGGATGGGAGTAGGTTGCTGCATGTGGGTGATCTGCACATCTGTTAGGCTCGGCAAGCCATGCATGGGGTTGCATTGACACCTGGAAATGAACGTTGTGAAACTCTTGAACAGACTCTTACGCCAGCCCCAGCGCGCGGGCCTGTGGCTGGTTGCCATTCAGGTTTTAATCTTACTCGTAATTGCGGGTACTGCCTTGCGCGCGCAAGCCGCACCTGACCGTGTTTCCCAGCGTGTTTGGGGCTATGTGGCGTGGTGGATGAAGGACGAATGGAAGTCCATGACCTTGGCGCATTTTGAGCGCTTGGTCTTCATACAAGTCAAAGTCGGGCCTGACGGGATGCTGCAAGACAGACACGGTTGGCCGGAAAACTGGGTCGATTTGCAGCAATCGGCACAACGCCACAAGGTACCGCTGGATGTGGCGTTGACCGTGTTCGATGCACCGACGTTCAATGGGGTGTTTGGTTCACCTGAGGCAACACAGCGTTTGATGAATGAGGCACTGAAACTGGTGCAGGCCGACGGTCTGGCTGGCTTGCACCTGGACGTGGAAGTCAACCAAGACCTGGATGTTCAGGCCGTCAACGGGTTCAGAGGGTTTGTGGCAGAGCTTGGCCAGCGTCTGCGGCGTTGGAGTCCCCGCAAGCAAATCAGTGTGTTTTTACCCTTTGGCGATTACTTGCGCATTTACGATGCCGCGACCCTGGGACACGTTGATCGGGTCGTGTTGCAGGGGTATGACGCCCACTATCTGGACAGCCCCGTGGCGGGGCCGGTTTCTCCACTGGAGGGCATGGACACCGTGAATTGGGCCAAGATGCTGGCGGCTGCAGATGCCCTCAAGGTTGCCCGCAGCAAGATGATCATGGGATTCCCCCTGTATGGGTACGAATGGACCGTACCCAGCTGCATGCCCCGAGGAGATCACCAAGGCAAAGGGGAGGTAACGACCTTGCTGCCGACCCGCCCTGATTTGAACCTGGGCATCGCCCACAATGCGCAAGAGCGCGTGGCGAAATACGGGGCAAGGGTGGAACCTGTCAGCAACTCTTTGTACTACTTGTTTGTGGGTGACAGTGGTGTGTGCACCGTGGGTTGGTTTGAAGACTGGTGGAGTCTGCAGGTCAAAGCAGATTGGATCGTGAAACAAAACCTCAGCGGGATTGCATTCTTCCCGCTCGGCTATGACCGTGGGGTGTTGGTCGAAACGCTGCTGTCTCGTTGGCGAGCAACCCCAACATCTCCCTCCCGGCCATGACGGTGACCGGGGGTTAAAAGTTCGCTTGGTAGAAATAGTTACCAGGTTCTAGGGTGTCAAACACGACGACTGCGCGGTAGTCGTCTATCACCGTCACGCGGGGTTGCGGCATGCCCGGTTTCACGCCCGTGATTTGAGGCAAGTTGCCCTTTTGCGGCAACAAGATCATGAACGAGCCGCCAGAGACCGCGCCTTGTCCACCCACCGAGACATCGAACTCAAACCTCGCGCCGCTGGCACGGATGGCGACACGCAGACGTTCGCGGTCTCGCCACCAGCGGTCTGCTTGCTGCGGGGTGGTCAGCCACACCGTATCGGCGTGTTTTTTCACGTGGGCCAAGTAGGCGGGTAGCGCTGTGTGCAGCATGCTGCCCTCGGCCAGGTTCTGGCTGTGCACGCTCAGCACCCCTAAGCAACCTGTGCGCCGCATCAGGTCAAAATCAAGGATCAAACCCTGGGCCAATGCTGTGGGATCGGCCAGCTCTTTCAGCAAGTTCAGGTCATCGCGTTGGGCACGGGGCAACCTGAGCAAGCCTGTCGAAAGGTCGGTGTCGGCAATGGGGGCAAAACTCGGTAAGCACACGTCCGCATCTTGAGGCCCTGAGATGTGGTGGCGTAAACCCGCTTTTTGAACCAACACTTCAGTCGTTTTGTCGTAACCTTCAGTGGGTGCCCGAAACCCAGTGAGTTTGCTGCTGTCACCCAATGCGGACTTGAGCTGAGTCTGCATCGACGCGATGCGCAAAGACTGCACTTCAGCAGGTTGGTCTTTGAAGCTCACGTGAACGTCGCCGTGGAATCCGACCTCGTGGTTGGCACTGAGTGCTTGTGCCGCCTGAGGAAATTCAACGGCGCTCGTTCCGAGCATGTAAAACGCACCGCGGTAGTCGATGGCCTTCATCAACCCGGCCATGCGCAAAGCGTTGGGAAAGCCGTCCTCGGTGTCCATCTCGATCAGCTGGGCAGATTGTCGACCGTGAGGCCAGGCGGCTTTGAGCAGCGTGGGTTGACGCCGTAACCATGCCAAGGTGTCATCCACCACGGTATAGATGTCGGCGGGCTGTTGTTCCCAACTGGTCTCCGCAAAACCAAATGCAATGACACGTCCGGCACCAGGTGCGGACTCCCAGTAAGTGATGGCGCCTTCGTCCATGCGATCAGGCGCAGAGGCTCTTGACCAGTTCAAAAAGCGGGCAGCCACGTAAGGTGATTTGAGTCGAAGCGGCTTTTCAGCGTTGTAGCCGAGCCAGATCCGTTTGCCTGCACCTTCTCTCAACGACGCAGGGGATTCGCCACTCACCACCAGGTGACCAATTTCGGCCTCACGGGCAATCTCGCCAGAAAAGACGGCACCTGCCAGCTTGGTGATGAATTCACCACCCGCCCATTCGCCTGAGCCATTGCGGGTACCCGTTGCCCAGGTCAACAGCACACTGCCGCCACGGTCTCGAAAGGCCAGGATTTCCCTGCGCTCGTCATCACCCAACGCCACAGCCGAGGGAAGCACCAGGGTAGAGGGTTTCAGCCGGGCAAGGTCAGCGGCAGACGTGAATTCCTTGGCACTGATTTTTCGGTCATTGAAATACTTGCGCCACGGGGCCAGCAAAGTGTCATAGTTGCCACCATGGTTGCTGAAGAACAGCCGGGATTGTGGTGAGACGTACAGTGAAATGGCGTTGCGATCCAGGGATACCGCAGTGTTGGAAGGGGCGCCCAAAATGATGCCGGGCCAACCCATGCCTTGCATCGACATGGTGAACACCAGCACGCTGGCTGTGAGGCCAATGATGAAGATGCCGATGAGGTACAGGCCGACACGGCGGTACAGCGGTCGGTTTTCAAAAGCCTCGGGGTCTTCAATGCTCATGACTGCAGCGCTCAGTGAGCCTGGGACTCGCCATGCAACACAGCACCTTCACGCGCCTGCAGATGAGCCACATCACCGCTTGCAGCAGACTTGCGCGCGGGCTTGTAGCGGGTCAGAAAAATAGGTTCAGACGTGTTGGGTGCGGCAACGGTGTTGTCTTTTTTACTTGGCTTTCGCTTGTCTCTCAATTTAAAGGCCGCGTAAGCCGCCACAGCGACCACCAACGTGCCGATGGTCGTGAGCAAGATCACCGTCGCCAAGATTGAAATCAGATCCATTTCACAACTTTCCTTCCCTTTGGAGCTTTCCCCAGGTCATCGCTGTGCCGCGCCATTCTTCGAGGGTTGCAAACACTTTGGACACATCCACAATCGGAATATAAAACAGACGAAACGCCAAGGCATAGAGGATCAGCGTTGGGTCTTCTTCTTCGACCACCACACAGTATGTTGCTGCAATCACGTCCAGCATCGTCAACTGCAGCCACCAGTAAAAAATCAATAACACAATGCCGTAACGGATGCCAACGTAGGCGAAAAACAAGCTGCCTGCGACAGATGAAATCGGCCAGATGATGCCCTCGAACAGCATGTACCACAGGATGTAAAAGTTGATGCCCGCTTTGGACGGACGCCACAGTGCAGCCTTGTGCTTGCGCATGGCTTGCAAAATACCTCGGGTCCACCGGTAGCGCTGCTTCAAAAGGTCCAACAAGCCGCTGGGTGTCTCTACCCACGCAATGGCCGTGGGTTCGTAAGCCACATGCCAGCCCCGCATGAGCATTTTGAGGGTCAGATCACAATCCTCGGCAAACGTATCGTCATCGTAGCCGCCGACTTGCTGGAGCACGGACTTGCGGAACATGCCCAAGGGGCCTGGGATGATGTTCACAGACCGTAAAAAACTCTGCGCTTTGCGCGCCATGGCCAAGCCTTCGATGTACTCCAGCGCCTGCACGCGGGTCCACACGTTTTCACGGTTAAGCACTTTGACGTTGCCAGCCACAGCACCAATCTTCGGGTCATCGAAGTGGCGAATGCACGCCCTCAGGGTGTTGCGAGACAGTTTGGTGTCGCCGTCCATGTTGAGGATGAACTCGCCGCGGGCATGCGTCATGCCCGTGTTCAGTGCATCGGCTTTGCCGCCGTTGGGTTTGGTCAACACGCGAACCGACACGGTCTGGCTTTGGCGGGCAACACCCAGCGCCCGCTCATAGGTGTCGTCTGTGGAACCGTCATCGACCACGATGACTTCAAAATGGGGGTAGTCCAGTTTGAGCAAGGATGTGATGGCCGCTTCAATCACCGGGCCTTCGTTGTAGGCCGGAACCACCAGGGTGATCATTGGCAATGAACTGTCATCACGCGCGGTGGAGGGGGCTTGCTCCCGCTTCTTGACTTGGTATTCCATGTGTTCCATGAACGAGAACAACATCACCACGGCATAGCGCAGCACCAACAGCATCAGGAAAAACAGCAAGTAGATCGAAATGACGCTCAGGATGAAGTTTTCCAACAAAACCTGGAAAGCCGACACGCCCAGCGTCAATAACTGTTTGTGGTTGAACGCGAGGATCAGCACCACCGCGCCCAAGAGCAAGGTCACCCACAGGTAGCTGAGCAGGTGTCGTCTTACCAAAGCTTTTCCAGGTTCACGGTCATGGAACGGGCTCGGTAGTTGGCCCCATCGCGCCAACTGGACATGCCCCACATGTTCACGCCCAAGGCGTAATCTTTGCCTAACCAGCGTTTGCCGCCAGCGCTGGCGCTCCAGCTGTTGCCCGATTCGCCATACATGGGGCGGCCCATTTGACCGCTGCCATACAGCACCCAATCTTTGTCAGACCATTCTCCGCTCAAGCCCACGCTCACCGTGCCTGTTCCACTGGCCGGAGACCAGTAATTCAGGGTGTTGAATTTCACATCGCGCGTGTCGGTGCTGACATAAGCCTTGATGCCCGGCCCCAAGGGACGCCATGCCGGTGTGAACCGGAACGCCGAGGTCAGCACCGTGTTGCTGTCCGAAACCCGGTAGCCGCTCAAGCGACCGTAGAAACTGCCCAGAAAGGTCGATTGCGTACTTTCTACCCCCAAGTGGTAGGCCGTCATCCCCGCCTCGGTGGCCCGTGCGCTGACCGCCAAGGGGCCCCACGCCAACCTGTCGGCGTAAAAGTGGGTCGGTCCATCGCCCAACTTCAGGCGCACACCGCCAAAAGCGCCCGTTTTGGGCAGACCTTGGAAATTGACATACACCCTAGGCTGCATCGCGACGTCCAGCGGCTGAAACCGCAGGGTAACATCGGCCTCATTGACCCGCAGTCCAGGTGGCGTCAGCCGGTCTTGCATGACACGGCTCTCCACTTCGTAAATTTTGGTGTTGCTCTCGTCACGCCAGCGGTGGGAAACCGTCATGTACTGACGTTCCATGCCCCCCGAATCGGCCAGTCGCCCCCCGCTGACGGTGGTGCTGGGACGCAAGTCACGAGAACCGTACTCCAAGCCATCTCGCGCCCCCGTGTTGCTGGGGTCAAGCGCCAGGACTTGGCTGAACATGGGCATGGCTTTGTCGGCCCGGTCGCGCCAACGCTCGGCATTGGCCAAGGCCAAGCGGGCATCGGTGTCAAACCGCGTGCCCAGCAACAACTCGTACTGGCTGTAGGCCTCGTTCAAACGGCCCGTCCATGCCAGGCTGTTGGCAATTTTCAACCGAACTTCGTCGCTCGGGTTCGCGCCCAGTTTGATCAATCGCCAACCCAAGGTGCCAGTTGCTTCATGGTTTTGGACGGCGTACAAGCGGTCGATTTCGGGCAGTTGCTGAAGAATCTCTTGCTGCTCTGCGGTCAGGTTCAAGTCACGCGTGGCCGTCAGGGGCAAACGTTCGCCGCTGGTGCTGAATGAAATCCGGCCCCTGGTCGGCGGAGGTGTTTGCGCTGCTGCAGCGCAACACACCGACAGGCAGGTCCATCCCAAGATTGACCGAATCAACAACGGCGGCAGGTGTGAAGTGCCTTCATTCACGGGGTTCTCCTTGGTCGCTGACGGCGGCTGGTGATGCATAACGCCTGACAGCCCGCCGCAGGGGCTTGGGTGTGGGAATGGCCCGGCTGAGCACCGTTGGCTCCACGTGCCAGGTGTCATGTTGAACAGGCACTGCCACGGTCTCTGCTTGAGGAACGGCAACAGGCGTTTGGACTTCGCATGCGACCTCGACTTCCGTTGTCGTTGCCACAGTGTCTGCCTCTGCCTCTGCTAAATCGTCAGCCACGGCATTGATGGCGTCCTCTGCGACGACATCGAGCGTCGCTGTCACCGGTGGCTCCGGCGCAGGTTCGGATTCAACATGGGTTGCCACCGCTGGCAATGCGACCGGTGCAAGGGGCTCTTCGAGGCGTACAGGCTGAACCGGCGGTTGGTATTCCACCAGCGTGTCGGGAAATTGTTTGCCGTGTGTCGATTCAGACAGCGCCGTCAATTGGCGACGAATGTCATTTCGGTTCACGTGGATGTCTTGCATCGCGAACAAATCGCGCTCCGCCGTGACAGTCTGAAGCGCTTTGGCCACACTGCTTTGTGGGCAGCCGCTGAAAAACAAATAGCAATATTCGCCATCGGTGGTGGACATGTCACCCGCTCGGTGCACACGGACTTGTGTCAGCACTTCGGTGCAGGCTTTTGCGCCTGCGGGTGACGCGATCACCAAGGCACAGGGCAAGTTCAGCATTTCTGCTCGGTCTACGATGGCCGTGATTTCCCGGGC
>CAZHDP010000137.1:0-8068 GCA_964531605.1 uncultured Burkholderiaceae bacterium
GTCGACGATCTCCAGCGCTTGCTCGCCGGTATCGGGCTGGCTGATCAACAGCTCTTGCAAGTTCACGCCCAGCTTTTGCGCGTACTGGATGTCCAGCGCATGCTCGGCGTCCACAAACGCGCAGGTGCCGGCCATTTTTTGCATCTCGGCAATCACCTGCAAGGTCAGGGTGGTTTTGCCAGAAGACTCGGGGCCATAGATCTCGATCACGCGACCACGGGGCAGACCACCCACGCCCAGCGCAATGTCCAGACCCAAGGAGCCGGTAGAGACCACCTGGATGTCTTCAATCACCTCGCCTTCGCCCAGGCGCATGATGGTGCCCTTGCCGAATTGTTTCTCGATTTGGCTCAGGGCGGCTTGCAGTGCCTTGGCTTTTTCGCTGCTGGCTTCTGCGCTGAGTTTGTTGCCTTTGACCGGTGCGTCCATGGAAATCCCCTTTGAAATCAATTGGTTGAAAAATCACTTGGCCCAACTTGTGGCTTGTTTTTAATCACAGGCTGGATGCTTGAACAGTATCTTAACAACGGTTGTTGCTTGAGGTAAATAGAAATTTAAGTCAGTTTGCCTTATCATTTGCCAAGTGTCTTCAGGGCTCAAAAAAGCGCCCACATTCACTCCTGTATTGATAGCAAACTTTTGAGCAAGGATCAGCCCAAAGTGTCTGAAAGACTGGAAACATCCGACCCCGGTTGGCGGCAAACCCACTTGGGGCGATTGCTGGGCGCTGCCATGCGCAAATTTGACGCCCGGGTCTTGCAGTTGATGGCGAGCAATGTCGAGGTGCCTTTGGCCTTGTCGAACTTGGCCGCACGCCAGCAAGTCAGCGCCGCGCACATCCACATCACCCGGCACCTGGGGCTGAACGGCTCGCGCCTCACCGATCTTGCGCAAAGCGCAGGCATGACCAAGCAGGCCATGGGCGATTTGGTCGACCAGTGCATGGCTTGGGGGCTGGTCAGTCGCACACCTGACCCGTTGGACGCGCGGGCGCGCCGTGTCCAATTCACCCCAGCAGGCTTGGCTTGGCTGAAAGCCTTTGCCGATGCCGTGGCCCAGGCTGAACAAGAGTTTGCCGACGAGGTGGGCGGCGATGTGTTGACGGTGGTCAAGCTGGGCCTGGAAGCCTATGCCGCAGGCACCCCGTGATTTGCCCTCGGCCAGTTCTACAATGCCCGAAAGCGGTGACAGCTCTGCCGCCACAACGACAGACCGGAGACAGCCATGCGCATCCTGATTGCTGAAGATGACCAAGTCCTGGCCGATGGCCTCATGCGCAGTTTGCGGGCCGCTGGCGCGGCCGTGGACCACGTGGCCAGCGGCACCGAGGCCGATGCGGCCTTGATGACCAATTCAGAATTCGATTTGCTCATCCTCGATCTGGGCCTGCCCCGCATGCACGGCCTGGAGGTCTTGAAAAAACTCCGCGCCCGGGGCTCGTCCATGCCGGTGTTGATTTTGACGGCCGCAGACAGCGTCGAACAACGTGTGCAGGGGCTCGACGCCGGGGCCGACGACTACATGGCCAAGCCCTTCCCCTTGCAAGAACTCGAAGCCCGTGTCCGTGCGCTGGTGCGGCGGGGTGCGGGCTCCACCACCAACACCATCAAGCATGGTCCCTTGGTGTACGACCAGTCCGGACGGGTGGCCACCATCGACGGCAAGATGGTGGACTTGTCTGCGCGTGAACTGGGCCTGTTGGAGGTGCTGTTGCAGCGCAGTGGCCGCCTGGTGAGCAAAGACCAATTGGTGGAACGCCTCTGCGAATGGGGCGAAGAGGTCAGCAACAACGCCATCGAGGTCTACATCCACCGCTTGCGCAAAAAGATCGAAAAAGGCCCGATCCGCATCGCCACCGTGCGGGGCCTAGGCTATTGCATGGAAAAAATCCAAGCCCCGTGAATGTGGCCCCCGCGCTCGCCACTGCGTGTGCTTCGCTGCCCCCCGAGGGGGTGCGTTTCGCCTTGGGGCGGCCCGGCGGCGAAACCGTCGCGCCCGACTTTGCGGCTGCGTATGCTTGGCCTCAGCCATGAAAATATTCAGGCGTGAGCAGCGCTCGCTGTTCGGTGAGATCCTGGACTGGATGCTCACGCCCCTCTTGTTGCTGTGGCCTGTCAGCTTGGGGCTGACGTGGTTGGTGGCGCAGAGCATCGCCGACAAGCCGTTTGACCGCGCGTTGGAATACAACGTTCAGGCCTTGGCGCAGCTGGTGGTCGTCAACCACCGCCGTGTGCAGCTGGATTTGCCGCAGCCCGCCCGAGAAATTTTGCGGGCAGACGATGCCGACATCATCTACTTCCAGGCGGTGGGGCCACGGGGCGAACTGCTGGCGGGCGAAAAAGACTTTCCACCTCCTTCGTTTGACGAGCGTGTGGTGCCCGGTGACGTGCGGCTGCGGGACGATGAAATCCGTGGCGTTGACGTCCGCGTGGCCTACGTGTGGGTGCAACTTGGCGTGCCCAATGGCAAGGGCGGTACAGGGCAGGCGCAGGCCCTGGTGCAGGTCGCCGAGACGCGAGAAAAGCGCTCTGTGCTGGCCACCGAGATCATCAAGGGCGTGATGCTCCCCCAGTTCGTCATCTTGCCGCTGGCCGTGCTGCTGGTCTGGCTGGCCCTGGCCAGGGGCATCAAGCCCTTGGGGCAATTGGAAGACCGCATCCGCAAGCGCAAGCCCGATGACCTGAGCCCGCTGGACGACCGCGCTGTGCCCCTGGAGGTGGCCCCACTGGTGCAATCGGTGAACGACCTGCTCACCCGCTTGAAAGAGTCGATCGCCACCCAAAAGCGGTTTTTGGCCGATGCGGCTCACCAGCTCAAAACCCCTTTGGCAGGCCTGCGCATGCAGGCCGACCTCGCCCAGCGCGAGGGCGCGAGCGAACAAGAGCTCAAGCAATCGTTGCAGCAAATCGGTCGCTCCAGCATCCGCGCTACCCACACGGTCAACCAACTGCTCTCGCTGGCCCGCGCAGAGAGCAGCGGTGCCCAGTTTGCAAGCCAGCCCTGTGACCTGGTGCAAGTCACCATGGAAGCGATACAAGACTCGCTCCCCCGCGCCATGCACAAACGCATAGACCTGGGCTACGACGGTGCTGAAACGGGCAGCGCCAGCACCACGGTCATGGGCAACCCCACCTTGTTGGCCGAAATGATCCGCAACCTGGTGGACAACGCCATCAACTACACCCCATCGTCCGACAGCCACCAAGGCGTGGTCACGGCGCGTGTGCTGGTCGATCCTTACGGTGACACGGTGATCCTGCAAATTGAAGACAACGGTCCCGGCATCGCGCCAGCCGAGCGCGCGCTGGTGTTTCAGCCCTTTTACAGGGCGCTGGGCACTGAAGTGGATGGCACGGGCCTGGGGTTGGCCATCGTGCAGGAAATTGCCAGCCTGCACAGCGCCACCATCTCCTTGGACGACGCCCACCCCGGTGCGTTACCGCCGGGTGTGCGTTTTACCCTGCGCTTCCCGGTGCGCAGCTCTGCAGGCTTTTCCCGCCCAGAAACGGTTTGAGGCTGTCCAGCGCTGCCCGCATGCTGTCGTCTGCCTGCGGGATGTGCAACAGGTAGCCCCGCACCTCTGGGCGCTCCTGCAACACCCGGGCGGTACGAACCCCGCGCTGGGCCAACTGGTTCAGCGCTGTCGTGGCCGCGGCTTGGTTGTCGTACCCGCCAAGTGACAGCCCAGGCTCAAGACTGGCGTTCTTCAACGCTTCTGAATTCACGTTCAACGCCCGCAACTCGGCGCGTTTTCGGGCCACGGCGTCAGGCGTGTCGTATTTGCCCATGTAAATGATCCAGCGCGCAGCCTGCACGCTGTTTTCCAGCCGCCAACTGTCTGAGGGCAACGTGCCCTCCAGCGTTGAAATGATGGCTTTGGACTGGGTCTCGTCCAGCAAGGCCGACACCCAACACTGTTTGGTGGCGGTGGACGCCTGTGCATCCACGCGTTTCGCCTCGTCACGGCCCAGGATGCGCAAGTCCTCTGAGCGGATTTGATGCGACATGCGTTGAGGCTCGCTTTGCGCCAACGGTGCCCAGCCCAACACGCTGAAATGGCCTTGCGTCCAGCCCCAATAGGCCGCGTTCGCCAAGACCAGCAGCAACACCGAAACACGCAACATCACATCGGTTCCTTTCGGGGGCGTACGCTCACTTCACCACTGTTGACCACCACCGGCCCAGCCACCGTGTCCACGCGCAAGGCCCCTTGCGCGTCCACGCCGCGGGCCACGCCAGTGCTGGCACCTTGCTGCAACTCGGTCAAGGTGACGGGTTGATCACGCAGCAAGTCCACCGCATCAAACAGGGGCTTGAAGGGGGCAAAGCCCTCACGGTCAAAGCGTTGCACGGCAGTGACCAGTGCGGGGGCCAACAGGCCCAAGGCGCGACCAGCGTCCCACCGCGGTGTCGGGTCGATCTGTTGCAATCCGATGGGGGGCACCGAAAAACCGCCTTCTGCGGGGGCCGCAGGGGCGCAGATGTTCACGCCGACCCCGATCACGGCGTAACGCGGCACAGCGGCACCACTGGTCTCGATCAAGATGCCACACAGCTTGTGGCCACGCCACCACAGGTCGTTGGGCCATTTCAGGCCCAAGTCCTGGGCCACGTCGCTGGGCAAGGCTTGGCGCAAGGTCAGCGCGATGGTCACGCCTACCGCCAGTGACAAGCCAGACCAATCGTGGCGGTGCACGTCCAGCCCCAGTGAAAACGTCAGCGGCAGGGTCTCAGGGGCCCCTTGGGCGCCCAGCCAGGCGCGCCCTAAGCGGCCACGGCCAGCCGTTTGATGCTCTGCCACCAGCAAGGTGGGGTCATGCAGCCCGGCGCGTGCACGCCGCATCAGTTCGGTGTTGGTGGAGTCAATTTCGGGCAGGATCTCCACGCTGAAGCCTGCAAGCGATGGCGACACCGCTTCCCAAATCGCCTCAGCAGGCCACTTCATGGTCAGTGCTTGGACGCCAACAGCGTGCCACGGCACTGCTTGCTGCCGCACCAGCACGGGTACTCGGCCTTCAGCTTTGGGGTGTAGCGCTCGTCGATCACCAGTCGGTAGTCGTAATTGAGCTCTTCACCCGCCACGATGTGGCGCCGCGCGCGGATGAACACCCGGCCATCGTCGTCAATCTCGGATTCGCAGTTCGGCGCACACGAGTGGTTCAGCCAGCGGGCAGCGTTGCCATTCACGCCACCGTCGATCACCCGGTCTTCGTCCACGTGAAAGTAAAACGTGTGGTTCGGCTGCTCAGGGTCATGCGGGTGGCGGTCCAGCGCTTCGTCCCAAGAAATGATCTCGCCCAGGTACTCCACCACCAATTCGCCTTTGGCCAAGTCCCGCAGCGCAAACACCCCTTTGCCATGCACGCCAGAACGACGCACTTGAATGCGACGCCCTGAAGGTTTGGAATCAGAGGTTGTCGTGGGGTTTTTGGGCACGGCTGAAAAATTTGTTATGGTGAATTCATGTGTGTGCGCATGTGTGCGCGCGAGAACCGGGATTGTAATGACATGAAAAGCGACGCTTTCACAAAGACATTGGTAATTGCAGAGAAGCCGTCCGTGGCGCAAGACATCGTTCGCGCCCTGACCCCCACGGCTGGCAAGTTTGAAAAGCACGACGACCATTTCGAGAACGACAGCTATGTCGTCAGCAGCGCCGTGGGTCACCTGGTCGAAATCCAGGCACCCGAGAAATTCGACGTCAAACGGGGCAAATGGAGCTTCACCAACCTGCCGGTGATCCCCCCTTACTTCGACCTCAAACCGGTGGACAAAACCAAATCGCGCTTGAATGCGGTGGTCAAACTGGCCAAGCGCAAAGACGTGACCCAGCTCATCAACGCCTGTGACGCGGGCCGCGAAGGCGAGTTGATCTTCCGCCTGATCGAGCAGTACGCGGGCGGTGCCAAGCCTCTGGCCAAGCCCGTCAAGCGCCTGTGGCTGCAAAGCATGACGCCGCAAGCCATCCGTGACGGCTTTGACAGCCTGCGCAGCGAAGCACAGATGCAAGGCCTGGCAGACGCTGCCCGCAGCCGCTCTGAGGCCGATTGGCTGGTCGGCATCAACGGCACCCGTGCGATGACGGCGTTCAACTCGCGCGACGGCGGCTTCTTTTTGACCACCGTCGGGCGTGTGCAGACCCCCACGCTGTCGGTGGTGGTCGAGCGTGAAGAGCTGATCCGCAAGTTCGTCTCGCGCAACTACTGGGAAATTCACGCCAGCTTCGCGGCCGAGGCCGGTGACTACCCGGCCAAGTGGTTCGACCCCAAGTGGAAAAAGGGCGAGGACGTTGAAATCAAGGCCGACCGCGTTTGGAGCGAGGCTGAGGCCCAGGCCATTGCCAACGCCGTGCGTGGCCGCGCAGCCACCGTCACCGAAGAGTCCAAACCCACCACCCAAGCCTCGCCGCTGCTGTTTGACCTGACCAGCCTGCAGCGCGAGGCCAACGGCAAGTTCGGCTTCTCGGCCAAAACCACCTTGTCGTTGGCACAAAGCCTGTACGAGCGCCACAAGGCCCTGACCTACCCGCGTACCGATTCGCGTGCGCTGCCTGAAGACTACCTGCCCGCCGTCAAGCAAACGTTCGAGATGCTGGCCGACAGCGGCATGCGCCACCTGGCACCGCACGCGCTGACCGCGTTGAACAACAGTTACATCAAGCCGACCAAACGCGTGTTTGACAACGCCAAGGTCAGCGATCACTTTGCCATCATCCCGACCTTGCAAGCCCCCAGCGGCCTGAGCGAAGCCGAGCAAAAACTTTACGACCTGGTGGTGCGCCGCTTCATGGCCGTGTTCTTCCCCAGTGCGGAATACATGGTCACCACGCGCATCAGCACGGTGAACGCCAACGCCAAAGACTACGCGTTCAAGACCGAGGGCAAAGTCCTCGTCAAACCCGGTTGGCTGGCGATTTACGGCAAAGAAGCGGCTGACGAAGTCGCTGACGCCAAAGACGGCGAAAAGGGCCAGAACCTGGTGCCCGTCAAACCGGGTGAAAAGCCGGTTGCTGAATCGGTGGACCCCAAAGGCCTCAAAACCCGTCCCCCCGCCCGCTACAACGAAGCCACCTTGCTGGGCGCCATGGAAGGCGCTGGCAAGCTCGTTGAAGACGATGAACTGCGCGAAGCCATGCAAGAAAAAGGTTTGGGCACGCCAGCCACGCGTTCCAGCATCATCGAAGGCTTGATCGCTGAGAAATACATGCTGCGCGATGGCCGTGACCTCATCCCCACCGCCAAAGCCTTCCAGCTGATGACCTTGCTGCGTGGCCTGGGTGTGGAAGAGCTGTCCAAGCCTGAGCTGACCGGCGAGTGGGAATACAAACTCGCGCAGATGGAGCAGGGCAAACTCAGCCGCGACGCCTTCATGGCCGAAATCGCTGCGATGACCGAGCACATCGTCAAAAAAGCCAAAGAGTACGACCGCGACACCATCCCTGGCGACTACGCCACCCTGTCCACGCCATGCCCCAACTGTGGCGGCGTGGTCAAAGAAAACTACCGCCGCTACACCTGCACGGGCGCCAACGGCAGCAGCGAAGGCTGTGGGTTCTCGTTTGGCAAATCCCCTGCTGGGCGCACCTTCGAACAAGACGAGGTGGACCAGTTCCTGCGTGACCGCAAGATCGGCCCGCTCGAAGGCTTCCGCTCCAAAGCCGGTTGGCCTTTCACGGCCGAGATGAAGATCGTCTTTGACGAAGAAGCCAAAAATTACAAGCTCGAATTCGACTTCGGCGACGACAAAAAGGCCGAAGAATCGGGTGAGCTGGTGGACTTTGCCGGGCAAGAAGCGCTGGGGGCTTGCCCCAAGTGTGGCGGCAGCGTCTTCGAGCACGGCAGCAACTATGTGTGCGTCAAGTCGGTGCCGACCCATGCGCAAGCCACCCCGAGTTGCGATTTCAAAACCGGCAAGATCATCTTGCAGCAACCCATTGAGCGAGCCCAGGTCGTCAAACTGCTGGAGACCGGCAAAACCGATTTGCTCGACAAGTTCGTCAGCATGCGCACCCGCCGCGCCTTCAAGGCGCATTTGGCGTGGGACGCCGAGGCCGGCAAGGTCAACTTTG
>CAZHDP010000138.1:0-8029 GCA_964531605.1 uncultured Burkholderiaceae bacterium
CTGTCACGCATCGCGTTGGCCATCGCGGTGACCACCAGCCAATTGGGCAGCGCGCCCACGCTGATCTTTGACGAAGTCGATTCGGGCATCGGCGGTGCGGTCGCAGAAACCGTGGGGCACCTGATGCGCAAGCTGGGGGCTGATCGCCAGGTGCTGGCGGTGACCCATTTGCCGCAAGTGGCTGCCTGTGCTGACCAGCACCTGGTGGTCAGCAAGCAGCGTGAAAGCAAAGACACGTTCAGCTCGTTGGCGCAGGTCAGTGGCGAGCAACGCGTGAGCGAGATTGCCCGGATGCTGGGGGGCGAGCGGCTGTCGGACACCACCTTGGCCCATGCCCGCGAAATGCTGAAGGGTCTGGCAGACGTGGCAAGGGGTGTTTCATGACCGTGCCAAACACCAGCCACGCAAAACCAGCGCAGGCCCATGAGCTGGAAATCGTGCTCATCACGGGCATGTCAGGCTCCGGCAAGTCCGTGGCGCTGAATGCGCTGGAAGATGCGGCTTATTACTGTGTGGACAACCTGCCACCAGAGTTGCTGGAATCGTTTGTATCGCTCGAACAGGCACACCGGCAAAACCGCCTGGCCATCGTGATGGACGTGCGGAGTGCGGCGTGGTTGTCTGGGGTGCCAACCATTTTGCAGCGGCTGCGCGAGCAAGGTGTGGCGATCAAGTCTTTGTTTTTGGACTCCACCACGGACACACTGGTTCGCCGTTATTCTGAAACGCGCCGCAGACACCCGCTCTCTCGCAACGAACTGGAAGACCAAAACTCGTCGCTGGCCCTTGCAGGTGCGATTGAACTTGAACGCGAACTGCTGGCCGAGCTGCGTGAGCAATCGCATGTGATCGACACCACCATGTTGCGGGCGTCTCAACTGCAAACAGCAGTGAAGGCGTTGATCTCCGCCCCAACGAGCGAGCTGACCCTGGTGTTTCAGTCGTTTGCGTTCAAGCGCAGCCTGCCCATGGATTCAGACTACGTGTTTGACGTGCGGATGCTGCCAAACCCGTATTACGAATTGGAACTGCGTCCGCTCACCGGGCGAGATGAACCGGTGGCGGCCTTCCTGAGGGCGCAACCCGAAACCAATCAAATGCTCGCACACGTGACGGCATTCTTGGAACATTGGCTGGAGCCGTTGGCGCGTCACCACCGAGGGTATGCGACGGTGTCCATCGGTTGCACGGGCGGACAACACCGGTCGGTGTACCTCGTCGAACGGCTGGTGGAACATTTCAGCCCGAGGTGGGTCACCCTCAAACGTCACCGGGAACTGCGAGACCAGTGAGCAACCGTCTGACAGGCGTGGGCAAACCCAAAGATGGCCACTCGTCAGCACCGACCCAACGGCCATGTGCAGCACCAGCATGACAGAGTGCTGTGCCCGCTGACACCTGCACATGCACGGGGTGCAAATGCAGGTCTTTGTGCGTCAGCACGTGGGTGAACACAGGGGCGTCTTGCAACGCACTCAACACAGCGGCTGGGCATGCCGCTGCCAGCGCTTCACGCGAGTCGAACATGGGCAGCGCAAACAACCGAGCCCAGATGCCTTTGGCTGGACGCTGCTCCAACCACACGGACCCATCGGACTGGGTAGCCAACAGAAGCCAGTGAGACTCTGCAGACCGTTTCAGCTTGCGGGTTTTGACCGGGTAGCGCTCAGGCTCGCCTTGTGCTTTGGCCACGCATTGCGCCGCAAGAGGACACGCGCCGCACAAGGGCTTGCGACGCACGCACACCGTGGCACCCAGGTCCATCACCCCTTGGGTGTAGGTGGGCATGTCTTGCGCGGCCAAGGGCAACACAGCCGTCGCATGTGACCAAAGCTGCTTTTCATTGGCACCAAGTGACAGGTCTTCTGCATAGCCCAACACGCGCGTGAGCACGCGGCGCACATTGCCATCCAAGATGGCCACCCGCTCTTCGAAACACAAGGAGGCGATGGCTGCGGCGGTGGACGGCCCAATGCCTGGCAAGGTTTTCAGCACTTCCGCGGTGCGGGGAAACACCCCGCCGTGAAGGGCCATCACAGCTTGAGCACAGCGGTGCAGATTGCGTGCGCGGCTGTAGTAACCCAAACCACTCCACAAACCCAGTACCGTGTCTTCATCTGCAGCAGCCAGCGCTGCAACATCAGGACAACGCTGCAAAAACCGGTCAAAGTACCCCATCACGGTAGAGACCTGTGTTTGTTGCAACATGATTTCGGACAACCAGACACGATAGGGATCGCGCGTGTTTTGCCAAGGCAGGTCATGGCGGCCATGCACACGCTGCCACCGAACCAGCAGTTCGGCCAAACCGGAAGAGGCGGGAATCATGCAGCCCGCAACATCGCAGGCTCGCTCAGCGGCGCCAACAGAGAGTCTGCGCTCTGGTTGGCAGCTTTGCCCGCGTTGAGCAGTTCATCGGTCAGCATCATCAGCTTTTCATCTTGCGCTTGCAGGGTTTGCTGGACGGTGTCGAGCTCGGCCAAGCGTTCGGACAAATCACCATCGGCATGCTGAATGCGTTCGATGGCATCAATCCGACGTGTGAAGTTGCGATGACGCTCCAACAGTTGGGCATCCAATTGCGATGTGGCAGCTTTGCTCCACAGCTCTAACTCTGACAAGGCTGATTCGTACACGATGCGCAAGCGGCTCTTGAGCGCCCGAACCAGGCGATTGGCCGTTTCGGCACGGGCCAGTTTGAGGGCATTGCCCATGCTGACATACTGGTTGTGGCTGCGTTCGATCACCGCCAGTTCTTTTTGATAGCGTTTCAAATCCAACTCAGGCGGGGGTTGCAGCGAGAAGCCGAACTCGGCGTTCATTTGCCGGAACGCGGCTGTCAACATGGTTTGAATCTCTGCTGTGGCCGCCTGCGTTTTGTCCATGCCCAAGCGCAAACGCTCAAAGGTGTCTTCGTAAGCGCGTTTGACGCCGAATTTGATGCCCGACTGCCCCAGGGCCGCCATCAGCTGGGTCATCTCCTCGCCCAACGATTTACCGCCCAACATGCGAAACACGTCTTTCAGCAGACGCATGTGGACCGATTTGACCGCATGGATCTTGGCACCGCTTTGCTCAAACTCTAAACGCTCCTGGTCGACCCGGGATTTCAAATGGCGAATAACGCCAGCATTCTTGCCACTCAGCCCGCGAAGCTCCAAAGCCTGCTCAGACAAATCACGGCGGCGGATGTGCAGCATCCGAGACGCCTCCGCGCGCAACTCATCCACAGCGGCAATCACCGCTCCCTGCAAAATCTGTTGACGCTGACCAATGATGCCCTCGCCCAAGGCGCGCTCCAACAAGCCAAGCTGGCTGGCTTGCAGCAGCGCGGCATCTTTGTTGACTTTGGCCACCAGGCCCTTTTGAGCAGAGACAGCCAATACTTGGGTCAAAGGCACGCCCAGAATATCGGCAGCATCCCTCGACTGACGGTCAATCTGGCTCTGCACTTCTTGGCTGGTGTTGAGCCCGTCCCACAAGGTGTCAATTTTGTTCAACACCACCAGACGGGCATTGACGTGTTGATCGTCCGCACCCAAGTGCTCCTTCCACATCGCCAAATCCGACTTGGTGACACCCGTGTCTGCTGCCAACAAGAACACCACGGCATCGGCTTGGGGAATCAAGCTCACGGTCAACTCAGGTTCGGCGCCGATCGCATTGAGGCCAGGTGTGTCCAATATCACCAAACCCTGACGCAACAAGGGATGAGCGATGTTGATCAAAGCGTGACGCCAACGGGGCACTTCAACCAGCCCATCGCGACCTGGTTTCGGATTGTCTTGTGGACTGTCGTCATGCCACAAGCCCAAGGCCCGCGCTTGGTCTACAGACACGCGACTGACTTCCGACACTTTCTCCAGCGCTACGGCCAACTGCTGTGGGTTGTTGACATCCAGTTCCAAGCGAGTCCAAACATCGGGCAGTGAGCGCCACTCCGTCAAGGTTTGCGCTTCTAAACGGGTTTCGATTGGCAACAGGCGCAAAGACGTGCCCTGCCCCGTCTCATAGCCAATCTCCGTCGGGCACATGGTGGTTCGACCGGCGCTCGCGGGCATGATGCGGCGGCCGAAATCGGCGAAAAACAACGCGTTGATCAACTCTGATTTGCCACGGGAATACTCGGCCACGAACGCCACCGTCACCTTGTCGGCACGCATCCGGGCTTCAAGCCGTTTGAGGCGTTCTTCAACGGCCGCGTTGACCAGTTCATGGTCCTTCATCCACTCGACCAGCAATTTCAGACGCAAAGCGAACCCACGACGCCACGCGCCATGCTGGTCAAACTGCTGGTTGAATGTGTTGTTCACGATTGGCACCGACCCCTGCTTTTTATAGATGTGTCGGCAATATAGCACCCGTTCGTCGTATCCGCCAACCGGCATACAACGCATTCAAGGCCTCTGGCAGACGGCACAAAAGAAGGTGGAGCGCTGCCCTTGGCGCAAAGATTGAATGGGTGATGCACACACCCGACACGGCTCGCCAGCACGCCCGTAGACCATGGCCTCCAGCTGGAAATAGCCTGCTTTCCCGTCTGCCCCAGAAAAATCGCGCAGGGTGCTTCCCCCTTGCTGCACAGCCCTGGCCAAGACCTCGCAAATGGCCGCGTGCAATCGCGCAACCCGGGCTCGCCCAATGCGCGACGATCGGGTTGTGGGGCGTATGCGTGCCATGAACAAGGCTTCAGACGCGTAAATATTACCCACACCCACCACAATGTCGCCAGCGAGCAACGCCTGTTTGACCGGGGCACTGCGACGCTGCAAACCGCGGTACAACGCATCAACGTCAAAACCACCCTGCGGATCAAGTGGCTCCAGACCCAAACCGCCCAGGAGTTTGCGTGCAGGGTCCACCTCTGCGCTGGCAGAAAACACGACCGCGCCAAAACGCCGCGGATCATGCAGCCGCAAACTGCCCAAGGTGGTCACCAAGTCAAAGTGGTCGTGTACGCCAGCCGGTGGCAACAACGAAGGCCAACCGGCAGTGAACGTCAAACTGCCTGACATGCCCAAATGCACCAACAACACGCCTTGGCTCAGATCGATCAACAGGTACTTGCCGCGGCGGCGCACCCCTAGAACCTGCGACCCTACCAAAGCCTGCGGGTCACAGCCCAAAGGCCATCGCAGCGGTTTGCCCATGCGAACAGACATCACGGTGCCACCCGCGATGCGGTCGGCAAAACCCAAACGGGTGACTTCAACCTCGGGTAATTCAGGCATCGCGCGCAATCTAGACAGGGGTGAGACAGCTGGTCAACAGGCTTGAAAAGCGACGGCAAAGGCCACCGCCTTTCAACCCGCTTGGATTATTATGGCTGCATGACCCTTGCCCCCTGCTCAGCCGCCACACTGCTGTGTCTTTGCCTGTCTGTCGCGTCGGCGCAAACCACCCCAACGCCCAAACAAGACAGCACAACACCGCCAGGACATTCCGCCCTGACCGCCATTTCTTTTTACGAAGTGCTGCTGGGTGAGATGAATGTGCGGGCCGGAGAGCCTGGGGCTGGCTATTCGCTGATCCTCGATGCGGCACGCAAAGTCAACGACGAGCGCCTGTACCAGCGTGCGGTGGAACTGGCGCTGCAGTCACGCTCTGGCGAGGCAGCGCTGCAAGCTGCACGCGCCTGGGCCCAAGCGCAACCCACCACCAGAGCGGCCAACCGATCGGTGTTGCAAATCCTGCTCGCCATGAACCGATTGCAAGACAGCTTGGTACCGCTGAAGCGCGAGATCGCTTTGGCTTCGCCAGAGGACCGTCATCGCGTCATCGCCGCCATTCCGCGCAGTTACCTGCAAGCCTCTGACCTCAAGTTGGCAGGCGCCATTGTGGAACAGGCCATGGCGGACTACACGCAGCAACCCGAAACAGCTGCTGGAGCTTGGGCAGCCATCGGGCGCATGAGGTTGGCCAATGACAACCTCAGCGGCGCCATGGACGCGGCCAAGCGTGCACAAGCGGCAGATTTGAAAGCACCCGCAGGGGCTTTGCTGGCGTTGGAATTGATGGAGCGCAACGAAGCGTCGGCAGAGGCCATGGTTCAACGCCACCTGGATGCGCAGCCGAGCGCGGAGGCGCGCATGGGTTATGCCCGGCTATTGACAGACCAGCGCCGGTTTTCCGAAGCGTTGGGGCAATTGAACCTGCTCTCCAAAGAAAAACCCAACTTGCCCGAAACGTGGCTGCTTTTGGGCACCTTGCGCCTGCAGGCCCATCAGCCTGTCGATGCGCAAGCTGATTTGAAGCGCTATGTCGCTTTGGCCACCGACACCACAAATGCACCAGATGATCGCCCACTGGACCGTCGCCGCGGCCTGGCCCAAGCCTACTTGTCGTTGGCCCAGATTGCGGAAGAGCGCAAGGAATACGCCGACGCCGAGGCCTGGATCGCCCGCATAGACAACGCGCAGGACATGATGGGAGCACAAAGCCGACGGGCATCCATACTGGCCCGCCAAGGCAAACTGACAGAAGCGCGCGCGTTGCTGCGTGCCTTGCCAGAAAAAGGCGAAGGTGAGGCGCGTCTGAAAGTGATCGCTGAAGCCAACATCCTGAAAGACTACAAGCAGTTTCAGCTTGCCTACGATGTCTTGGCTGAATTTGCAAAGAACAACCCGGACGATGCTGACGTGATGTACGAGCAGTCCACCATGGCCGAAAAGTTGGGCCAGTACGATGAAATGGAGCGCCTGCTGCGTCGGGTGATCATGCTCAAGCCCGATTACCACCACGCGTACAACGCTTTGGGCTTCTCGCTGGCAGACCGCAATGTGCGGGTGCCCGAGGCCAAACAGCTCATCCTCAAAGCATTGCAAGCCGTGCCTGCAGATGCTTTCATCCAAGACAGTCTGGGTTGGGCAGAGTTCCGTTTGGGCAATACCCGCGAGGCACTGAAAATTTTGGAGGCCGCATTCGCTGCGCGGCCTGATGCAGAAATTGCCGCCCATTTGGGTGAAGTGCTTTGGACTTTGGGTGAGCGGACCAAGGCCTTGAAAGTATGGAAACAAGGGCAATCGATCAAGGCGGACAACGAGACTCTGGTTGAAACCCTCCAACGGCTGAAAGTATCTCCCTGATGCCCGATGCCTCACCGAAAAACCGAAGGCACGTCATCGCCCTCACGCTCACGTTGGCGGCGTTGCTGAATGCGGGTTGTGCGCACCAGCGTGAGCCTGGCGCAGCGTCAGAACAAGACCGTCAAATACGCCCCGTCAACGAATGGACTGGCCGACTGGCCGTGCTCGTTGAAGACCGCCCCTCACAATCCTATTCTGCTGCGTTCGAATTGCGAGGATCTGCCCAACAAGGCAGCCTTGACTTGTTGTCTCCTCTGGGCAGCGTTGTGGCCCAACTGGCATGGCAGCCAGGCTCGGCACAGTTGCGGAATGGCGGCAGTGCCCAGCAATTCGCGTCTCTTGACGACCTGGTATTGGCCGCAACAGGAACGGCGTTGCCCGTCGCGACGCTGTTTGACTGGTTGAAAGGTCAGGCGACCCCGGTTGCGGGATGGACGGTGGACCTGAGCCGTCACGCGCAAGGCCGTTATGTGGCCAAACGACTCAGCGAGCCTGCGACCGAACTCCGCGTGATTGTGGACCAGTGAAACCCTTGCTGCCATGAAAGCCCTGTACAACGTTCCCGCCCCAGCCAAGCTGAACCTGTTTCTGCACATCAACGGCAGGCGCGATGACGGCTACCACTTGCTGCAATCGGTCTTCATGTTGATCGACTGGTGCGACACCTTGCACTTTGACCTTCGACAAGACGGTCAACTCAGACGCCAAGACCTGACTGTGCCGCTGCCGGCCAATGACTTGATTCTGAGGGCCGCACAAGCTTTGCAAGCCCATACCGGCTGCAAGTGGGGAGCAGACATCGCCATCGAAAAACACATCCCCGCACAGGCCGGCATGGGGGGAGGGTCATCTGACGCGGCCACGTGCTTACTGGCCTTGAACCGACTTTGGCGGCTGGATTTGCCCTTGAGCACCTTGGAAACCCTGGGCTTGAAGCTGGGTGC
>CAZHDP010000139.1:0-8026 GCA_964531605.1 uncultured Burkholderiaceae bacterium
GGATGTGCATGGCAAAAATACCAGCGTCCATGGAAGGGCCCATCTGCAGGGTCAATGGCGCATACAAAGTCCAGCCGGCAGCAGGTGCGCCACCGGGCATGAAGAACGAACCCGCCAGCATGATGGCCGCAGGAATCATCAACCAAAAGCTGAAGTTATTCATCCGTGCGAAGGCCATGTCAGACGCGCCAATTTGCAACGGAATCATCCAATTCGCAAAGCCGACGAAGGCAGGCATGATCGCGCCGAACACCATGATCAGGCCGTGCATGGTGGTCAAAGAGTTGAACAACTCAGGGTTCACCAACTGCAGACCAGGTTGGAACAACTCTGCGCGGATCAACAATGCCAGCACACCACCAATCATCAGCATGGTGAAAGAGAACAACATGTACAGCGTACCGATGTCCTTGTGGTTGGTAGCAAACACCCAACGGCGCCAACCGGTTGGCGCGTGATGATCGTGATGATCGTCGTGGGCGTGGTCATGATGGCCTAGAACTGCACTCATCTTGCTTTCCTTGTCAATATCAATACGGTTTCAGGGCGCGTTATTTACGTGCGGACTTGACGTCAGCAGGCTGCACCAATTGCTCGGTCTTGTTGGACCAGTTGTTTTTGGTGTAGGTGATCACTGCAGCCAGATCGGTGTCGCTCAACTGCTTCCAAGCAGGCATGGCACCATTGTTCTGACCATTCAACAACACGGCAATCTGCTTGGTCTTGTCGGCGTCCAAAACAACTGCCGCACCGTCCAAAGCTTTGATCGGACCAGCACCTTTGCCATTGGCCTGGTGACAGGCCGCGCAGTTGGCGGCATACACTTTTTCACCACGGGCTTTGATGTCACCCAACGTCCACACCTTGGTGGGATCATCCAGCTTGGCGGCCATTTTTTTCTTCTCGCCAGCAACCCATGCGGTGTACTCTTCAGCGGTCACCACCTTCACGTGGATGGGCATGTAGGCGTGCTCTTTGCCGCACAACTCTTGGCACTGGCCATGGAAGTCGCCGATTTTCTCAGCACGGAACCAAGTGTCGCGCACAAAGCCAGGGATCGCGTCTTGCTTGATGCCGAAAGACGGCACCGCAAAGGCATGAATCACGTCGTTGGCGGTGGTGATGATGCGGATTTTTTTGTTTACAGGCACAACCATCGGGTTGTCAACCTTGAACAAATAGTCGTCAGGCACGTCGCCTTTGGCGCCGTTGTTGGACATTTCGCGGTGGCTGGCGTCCAGGGTCGAAACGAAACCAATCCCCTCGCCTTCACCCTTGATGTAGTCGTAGCCCCATTTCCACTGGATGCCGGTCGCCTTGATCGTCAAGTCTGCGTTGGTGGTGTCTTTCTGTGCGATCAACAGCTTGGTGGCAGGCAAGGCCATGCCGATGACGATCAAAAAGGGAACCAAGGTCCAGCCGATTTCAACCCAAATGGGTTCTGGCAACACCTTGGGCTCGTGCCCTACCGACTTGCGGTGTTTCAGGATGGAATAGAACATCACCGAGAACACCGACACGAAAATCACCGAGCACAGGATCAACATGAACCAGTGCAGCCACGCTTGCTCTTCGGCGATTTTGGTCGCTGCGGGATGCAAGTTCAGCTGGCGAACCGCTGGCCCGCCCGGCAGATCGTTGACAGCATGGGCAGCTACCGCAACCCATGCGCTGGCACCGGCCGCGAACTTGGCCAATTTACTGGAAATGCTATTCATCGTGTTCACTTCTTCAAGCCTCTAATTCAAAACACTTGGCCGCCGCCACAGACTGCGCCACTCACGCAGCACGCAACGCCGTGCGAATTTCCCGTGCCAGCACAGCACGCAACTCGGGGCGCACGAAACGCCCCACCTGAACTTTTCGCCCCTGGCCAGACAGCTCGATCAACGAACCATCATCAGCCTGCGGCTCTACCCTAACCCAGTCTCGGTTGAACTCAGACCGAGACCGACGCCCCGAAGTCTCTAGCTCCACCACCAACTGCGCGCCATGCAGCGAGATTTGCTCACCGTCTGTGGCATGCCGGGCGTACACCAAAAAAGCAATGCCCACCGCCGTCAATTCCAGCAAGACAAAAGGCAAAACCAACTTTGCACCTTGAAACCAGAAGAAACAGCCCACAGCCAGCGACGTTGCACACAGCATGCCGTACACCGACGCAAGCTGGACTGGCGTCACCGAGCAATTCCGTTTCAACAGCCACTGAACGGTTGGCCCTGAAACGGTTGCAAACCGAAAAACCGGGTTAGACAAGGCGATTAAATCTCGCGGTCAGCTCTCAAACTGCACAAACCAAGGTCACAGAAGGACGATCAAATTGATTTTCCTCAACAACCCAGGCCTCATAAACTGCTAAAACCAGATTGTAGCGTGGGTCAGCCCATGGGCGCGCGTGGTCGGGCACTGAAACACTCTGGAATTGACCCCTGCCAGCGCTTACCGTCCGGAGCCGGCCTTCAACATGGCCCTCATGTCTTGTACGCTGAATGACGTCTGCTCTGCCACCCGCTGGCGAGGGACGGGTTTGAACGCGTGGCCATAGGTCACCTCAAAGGTCAAGGCCAGCTGGCCCGAACCGTCCTCACTGCACAGGCCCGTTTTGACGGCATCCAGCCACCGCTCGCGCCAAGCAGGTGTTCTCAGACCAGGAAACCTGCCCACATGAAGATTACGCCCCAACGTCCGCAAATCTGCCAACAAGCGCTCAGGGGTGGCGTACGTCAGCGTGATCCGTTCCATGTCCATCACGGGCTCTGCAAAACCCGCCTGGACCAACATGTCACCCCAATCGTGCATGTCGGTGAAAGCATGGGAAGGCGCAGACCAGCCCAGCCGGGCGTACAAACTGCGGAGCTCTCGCAAGGTGTCAGGACCAAGGCACGAAAACATCAAAAACCCGTCGACGGCCAACAACGCCTGCCACCGACCCAGCCAATCTTGGGGGTCCGCAGCCATGTGCAGACCCATGTTGGACCACACCATCTCGGTCGTCCCCAATTCAGGCGGAGAAAAGTGCGTTGAACCGCCCTGCCAACGGCTGGGCTGCCACCAGGATTTGGCCAGCTTTTCGCGGGCCACCTCTTGGACGTTAGGCGACAGCTCGATCACATGGCAGGTGCTGGCCGCGTAACGTTTGCGTACCAACGCATGCGCCTCAAGCCCCCCTTTGATCGGCATCCAATCCACCCAAGTCTGCGGCTGACGCTTGATCCACCCCAGGCGCTCAGCCATGCGACGACCGACCTCTTCGTGCAACCACGGCGAAGTCGCCAGCGGCAGGCCTTGCCATCGGGCTGCGGCCTGAGTGTCTATCGATGGGGGGCGCTGAGAGCTCATGTATGGGTACAAAGTGTAACGGCGGGCACATCAGGATAATGACGTCCCATGCTGCAACACACCCTCGCGCGCCTGCCCAGCATCTGCGCTGTTTGCCACAGCTGGCCCGCACGACCGGTGTGTGATGCCTGTGTTGCACGTTTTGCGAGACCGCTCCCCCGGTGTACCACCTGTGCCTTGCCCGTGCCAGACGGCATCAGCCACTGCGGCACCTGCCTGACGCAACCGCCCCCGCTGGACCGGTGCATTGCCGCTGTGGACTACACCTACCCGTGGCCTGACCTGGTGGCTGATTTCAAATTCCATGACCAACCCAGTTGGGCCAAACCCATGGCGCAACTCATGCGCAGCATGCCCCACGCCGAACAGGCCCTTGAGGCAGCCGACTGGCTCCTGCCCATGCCCCTGTCACCACAACGCTTGAAACTGCGCGGCTACAACCAAGCCTGGGAGCTGGCCCGCCGACTGATCCCTGATCGCCACCGCACCTCGCCGGAACTGCTGTTGCGCGTCTTGGACACACCTGCCCAAGCAGGCCTGCGACGGGAAGACCGCATGCACAACCTGCGCGGCGCCCTGGTGATCGACCCCTTGCGGTCGTCGGCGCTTCAAGGCAAGCGCGTGGTGGTGGTCGACGACGTGATGACCAGCGGGGCCAGCTTGCATGCCTGCGCGGCCGTCCTGCGACAGGCAGGGGTGGCCCATGTCACGGCCCTGGTCTTTGCCCGCACACCGTTGGATCACGCATCAGCGCACTGAAAGCCGCTGAGCGCCGCGGAACGCCATGGTTCAAGTCCACATTGAGGGACAATCTCATCATGTTTCATATCGTGCTGGTCGAGCCAGAAATCCCCCCCAATACCGGCAACGTCATCCGCCTGGCGGCGAATACCGGGTGCACGCTGCACCTGATTGAACCCCTGGGATTCTCGATGGATGACAAACACATGCGCCGCGCTGGGCTGGACTACCATGAGTACACCGACGTGCGCAGGCACGCCAATTGGGCTGCCTTCATGGCGAGTGAGGCACCCGCACCTGACCGCATGTTTGCCATGACCACCCGAGGCACACGGTACGTCCATGACGTGGCGTTTCAACCCGGCGATTGGTTGGTGTTCGGCAGTGAGACCAAAGGCTTAGACCCTGCCTTGCGCGAGCGTTTTGCGGCAACCCAGCGCCTGAAGCTGCCCATGCGAGAGGGCCAGCGCAGCCTCAATTTGTCGAATGCGGTAGCGGTGTCGGTCTATGAGGCTTGGCGGCAAAACCAGTTTCAAGCCCGGTGACCAGGTCACACAGGCCGAACTGCATCAGCTTTTGGCCAGACCCAGGCGCTCGATCAGTGACTTTTCTGACTCAAAAGATTCACGGGCAAACTTGGTGTAAGCCGCCGTGTCCATGTAAATCACCGTCTGGTCGTACTTGTCAAAGGTGGCCATCACAGCGGGGTCTTCCAGCGTCTTTTTGAACGCATCATGCAGCGCTTTGGTGACCGCAGGGTCCATGCCTTTCGGGCCACACACCCCAAATGGCGAATCCGAAATGGTCTTGTACCCCAACTCGTCCAGCGTGGGCACATTGGGCCAGCGCTTGGTGCGCTTGCTGCCGTAGGTTGCCAACAAGCGCAACTTGCCAGACTCAACGTGAGGCCCCCACCCGGTGGCATCAGACGCCGACATGATGTGCCCACCCAAGACCGCTTGCATGTTGTCGGCATTGCCTTTGAACGGCACGTGGTTAAGTTGAATCCCAGCACGCTGACAAAACTCTTCCACTGCCAAGTGCGGACTTGTGCCATTGCCCGTCGAGCCATAGGTGAACTTGCCCGGGTTTGCCTTGGCGTAGTCCACCAAGTCTTTGATGCTTTTGATCGGTGAGCTGACCGGCACCACCAAGCCAAAGGTATAGCCTGTCAGGCAAGCAATCCAGGTGAAATCCTTCAGCGTGTCAAACGCCACCTTTTGCATGTGGGGAATGCGAAACACGCCCTGGGGCAACTGCGCCACCGTGTAACCATCAGGCTTGGCATTCACCAACTCAATCGCCCCCAACATGCCGCCAGCACCCGGCTTGTTGTCCACCACGATCTGCTGACCCATGATGTTGCTGGCACTCAGCGCCAACGCGCGGATCACCGCATCGGTTGAGCCCCCAGCGGGCCACGGGCAGATGTAACGGATCGGACGCGACGGAAACGACTGCGCACGCACCAGGGCAGGCGCAGCCAGTGACGCAAGGGCAGCGCCAGAAGTGGCCAAAAATTGTCGGCGAGCGGTCATGGAATACCTCAGGTTGTGGTGATCAGGAAGAAAGCGGTCAAGGGTAACGGCGACTGATGGACTCCGCCACGCAAGCAGGTTTGGCAACCCCCTCGCGCTCGATGGTCACTTCCCAGCACATTTGCACCCCGTTGTTGTCAATGGGGTCGCACGTCAGCAGTTTGAGCTTGGCACGCAGGCGGCTGCCCACGGGCACAGGCGACATGAAGCGCACCTTGTTCAGGCCATAGTTCACCCCCATGCCCGTCTGCACGATGGTCATCGCGGACTGGAAAAACTTGGGGATCAGCGACAAGGTTAAAAAACCATGGGCAATCGGCGCGCCAAAAGGCCCCGCCTTGGCACGCTCCACGTCCACATGGATCCACTGGTGGTCGCCGGTCGCCTCGGCGAACTGATTGACTTGTTCTTGGGTGATGACGGTCCAATCGCTGGTGGCGACTTCTTGCCCCACCAAGGCGGTGAGTTCGGACAGGGTTTGAAATGTTCTCATGGCACAGGCTCCTTATCGGTGATGTCAGCTCAGAGCATCGCACAAGGGCGCGCCGTCAGGTGTCCAGCCAGTGACATATCGGGGCCCACTGGGCCAGATCCTTTTGCACCCGGCCTGGGTGAATGTCAAACACCGTCAAACCCCTGGCCGCCACGTGGATGTAGTTTTGCGTGTCCCGCAAATGGCTCAGCACGGGAAAACCCAATGTCTCGACGAATTCGCGCAGCTTGTCAGCGGCAATCGTGCGCTCATCGACGCGCATGCCAACCAAACCAATGCTCACGCCGTCAGCATGCCGCGTTTGCGCCAGCTCCGCCACAAAATCCCGGGTCGCGTAGATGTCAAAAATGCTGGGCTGCAGCGGAATCAGCACCTTGTCGGCCATCTTCAAAACGTCTTTGAAGCGCCAACCATGCAAACCGGCCGGCGTGTCGAGCACCACGTGCGTGACCCCTTTGGGCGGACGAACAATCAGGTCCGCCGACACATCCCAGGTCGAGATCGGGCGCGCACTGGGTGGGCGCAGGTTCAGCCACAGCCGGGACGACTGCTGGCGGTCCACGTCCCCCAGCATCACAGCATGGCCTTGCGACGCGAAATAACCCGCAACATGGGTGGACAAGGTGGATTTACCCACTCCCCCCTTGGGATTGGCAACGACCACGATGGGCATGAGTCACTCCTGTACTGACCGACAAACAACAATCCCCAGGCAGCCGCTCAACAAAACAGGCCCGAGTTTGCGCTATGGTAACGGCATGGAACACACCCCCACCTGGCTGATCAACAGCTTCATCTACCTCTCTGCAGCCGTGTTGTGCGTGCCTTTGTCCAAAGCGTTGGGGCTCGGTGCCATCATCGGGTACTTGGCCGCAGGCATCGCCATTGGCCCCTGGGGACTGGGCTTGGTTTCCAACGTGGAAGACATCCTCCATTTCGCCGAATTCGGCGTGGTGCTGATGCTGTTTTTGGTCGGTCTTGAGCTCGAACCCAAGCGCCTGTGGAGCTTGCGCCGTCCCATTTTTGGATGGGGCACCTTGCAGGTGCTTGGCTGCACGGTGGCGTTGACACTGGTGGGCTTGGCCTGTGGTGTGCCGTGGAAGACATCGTTGGTGGCCGCGTTGGGCCTGGCACTGTCGTCCACCGCCATCGCACTGCAAGTGATGGCGGAGCGCAACCTCATGTCTACCGCCAGCGGGCAGGCGGGGTTCTCCATCCTTTTGTTCCAAGACGTGGCCGCCATCCCGATCTTGGCGCTGTTGCCACTGTTGGGAGGTGTAGCGGCATCGGAAATGGGCTCTGCCGCTGATGAGACGTCATTTGAAGCTATCAAAATCATAGCGGTTATTGCCTCCATCGTGATCGGTGGCCGCTTGTTGTTGCGCCCGGTGTTCCGCTGGATCGCCCGCAGTGACACCCCTGAAATCTTCACCGCCGCATCGCTGCTGCTGGTCGTGGGCATCGCAGCGCTGATGCAACTCGTGGGCCTGTCCATGGCCTTGGGGGCCTTTCTTGCTGGGGTGCTGCTGGCCGAAAGCGAATACCGGCGAGAGCTTGAGACCGACATTGAGCCCTTCAAAGGCCTGCTGCTCGGCCTCTTTTTCATCGCCGTGGGCATGAGCATTGATTTTGGCGTGCTGATGCAGTCACCCTGGGTCATGACCGCCGTGGTGCTGGCGTTTTTGGCGTTCAAATGCTTGGTCATTTACGCACTGTCCGTGCAAATGGGCCTCCCAATGCAAGAGCGACCCGTGTTCACCTTGTTGCTGGCACAGGGCGGGGAATTCGCTTTCGTGGTGTTCCAGGCGGCAGCAGGTGCCAAGGTCTTCAGCGCAGAAACGTCGTCCCTCTTGATTGGCGCGGTGGCCATCTCCATGCTGGTCAGCCCCTTGCTGCTCGTGGCGGTGGACAAATG
>CAZHDP010000140.1:0-8017 GCA_964531605.1 uncultured Burkholderiaceae bacterium
GGCATCGTCTGGTACACCAACTACGAGAGCCGCAAAGGCCTGGAATTGACTGGCAACCCTTACGCAGCCCTGCAATTCCATTGGGTCGAGCTCGAACGGGTGGTGCGCATTGAAGGGCGGGTCGAAAAAGTCAGTGCCGAAGAAAGCGATGCCTACTTCCACTCTCGTCCGCTCGACTCTCGCATCGGCGCGTGGGCGTCTCCACAGTCCCAAGTGATCCCGGGCAGGACCATGCTGGTGACCAATGCCGCGAAATACGGGGCCCAGTTCCTGCTGAAACCTCCTCGGCCACCACACTGGGGTGGCTACCGACTGGTGCCTGACGAATGGCAGTTTTGGCAGGGCCGCCGCAGCCGCCTGCACGACCGCCTGCGCTACCGCCGAGAGGGCGACCAATGGGTGCGGGAACGTCTCGCCCCGTGAAGCGGGCAAGCCCACGCAGATCGGGTCAACTGAACCAAGACGTCAACGTCATCACCAACGACACGGTCAGCAGGGCGAGCCCCGTGGACACCGCGACACTGGCCGTGATCAAGCCCTCGGCAACGCGGTAGCGCTGAGAGAACAAAAACACGTTGGCGCCAATCGGCAGCGACGACGCCACCACGATCACCGTGAACGGCAAGCCGCGCAAACCCAAGCCCCAAGCGATGGCCGCGACCAGCGCGGGCTGCACCAGCGTTTTGACCAGTGACACCCGCAAGGCTTCACGCCAGTGCTGCCCGACAGGGGTGCCGGCCAGCGTCACCCCCACCATCACCAAAGCCATGGGGCCAAAGGCCTGGCCCAGCAACTGCATAGGGCGGTCAACCACATGGGGCACGGTCCAGCCTGTTTGAGCCCACAGCAAACCAGCCAAAATGGGCAGGGGCACGGGGTGGATCACGGCGTTGCGCGCGGCAGACAGCACGGCACGCACCATGCCTGGGCGCTCTGCGTTCTCGGTGTTGTCTTGTTTGACTACAGCCAATTCCAAGACCACGGTGGCCGCGGTCAAAATCACCAGGGCATGCAAAGACACGAGGGTCAGCAAGGTCACCATGCCCTGCGGCCCATACGCCAAGCCCACCAGCGGGATGCCGATCACCACCGTGTTGCTGAACGTGTTGGCCAGCGCCACCACCGCGGTGCGTGGGTTGAAGCCCCCCACCAGCAGCGTGCCCGCAAAAATCACCCCCGACGCCAAAAAGTAAGCCGCCACCGGGGCCATGCTGAGCTGCTCCACGTGCACAGTGCTCATGGACCGGAACAACAACGCCGGTGACAGAAGGTAAAACACCAAGGTGGACAGGTCTTTGACCGAAGCTGCCCCCACCCACCCCCACCGTTTGGCCATGAAACCCGAGGCAATCAGCAAGACAACGGGGACGAGAGAGGTGATGACAGGATGATCCACCGCCAAATTATCTGGCGGCCTGCCCCCTCAACCCATTGTGGACACCCACAGGTCAGAACGTTGCCTGCACCCCGACTTTGAAACTGCGCCCTGGCAACGGCACACGGCCCGGCACGCTTTGGGTCAGGACCGAGGTGGCACTGTATGCCAGCTGATTGCCCGCATTGTCGAGGCGGGCAAACCACAGCAGGTTGGTCACCCCTGCGCGCACGCCATACGTGGCAGACGCGTTGAAAAAGGTGTACCCAGCCGTGGCGCGGTCACCCGCAGGCACACGGTTTTGCGCGGCGTAATGGTCGACCCCCAAGCGAGCGCCCCAGCCTTGTGCGCCATTGCGTTCGGCCCATACCAGCGTGGCCCCCAGACGCAAGGGCGCAATGCGCGGCAAGGCTTGCCCTGTGTCCAGGTTGCTGGCACGCACCAGATCCGCCCTCAGCAGCAGGTCCAGCGTGCCAGCAGCAAGCTCAGGCCCTCGCCCGGCCATCAGGCGAACCTTGCCGGTGGATTCCAGGCCAGCAAAGCGCGCACGCACTTGGCGATAGGCGTATTCAGGCAAGGTGCCAGACAGGCCATCCAAACCACGGCTGTTACCGGTGGATTCCAGGCTGATGTAATTCGCAAAATGGTTCACAAAGGCGTTCGCCGCCCAGCGGTTGGGCCCTTGCTTCCAGGCCAGTCCGGCGTCCAAAATGGCCGCGCGCTCTTTGTTCAAGCCCGCATTGCCCACTTCGTAGGCCACGGTGGCCAAATGAGGCCCATTGGCATACAACTCATAGTCTTTGGGCGCACGCTCGGTGTAAGACAGGTTACCCGTGGCCGTCCACCCGGTCGCCTCCCCACCCAAGTTCCACAGGGTGCCCAGCGCCAGGCTGTTGGGCTGAAAACTGCGGCTGCCGGGCACGAAACGGTCCAAACCGGGGCTGCCCAGCGAATCCACATTGACCCGCTCGGTGCGCCAACCTGCACTCCATTTGCCCCAAGACGTGGTCAGCTCTTCATGGACAAACACGGCTTGGCTGCGTGTGTGGGTGTAGGGTGCAAACGCCTCATCACCGTTGGCCGCAAAACGGCTGCCTTCGACCTGCAAACCCAGCAGCCCTTCCGCATTGTGGCCGAACAAGCGACCGGGCGCATGTCGGGCCTCCAGGCGAAAATCGTTGCCGGCATTGCTGAACCGGGTGCCAGGCACGCCTTGGTCCAATTCGGTGTGCTGGTAATTGACCGCACTCCACTGGCCCCTCACAGACTGGAACGGGCCACTCAAGCCGCGCAACTCACCTTGCAAGGCATAGCGGTTTTGACGCATGTCGATGCTGACCGTGTCTTCTGCCACCGAACCATACCGTGTACGGTGTGTCTCGACCGAAGCCCCGAGGTAACCGCGGTCAAAATACAAGGTGCCCCCCACAGCGCCACCCCGGGCCGTGCTGGCCGAATTGCACAAAGTGCGTGACACGATGGCGGTACCGCTGGCGGCCCGGTCGCACGGCAAATCCTGCGGCACCCGCACATCGCGGGTTTGCCGGTCAAACGCATCAACGTGCAAGGTGAACCGATCGGTGCCTGTTTCCAGCAACATGCTGCCAGCCCGTTCAGACTCAGCCCCTCCGGCTCGCCATTCAGCCTTGCCCGTGACACCGCCCTTGGCGTCAAACAAAGGCGTGTCCTGGATGCGTTGGTTGATCACATTGACCACCCCACCGACGGCACTGCCCCCGTACTGCAGCGCACCTGGGCCACGCAAGACTTCCACACGCTCAATCACCAGCGGGTCAATCGCCACCGCGTGGTCAAAGCTGAGCCCTGACGCGTCCAGACTGGCACCACCGTTTTGCAACACGCGGATGCGGTCCCCGTCCTGCCCGCGGATCGTGGGTCGACTGGCCACTGGCCCAAAGTAGGTGCTGCTGACGCCGGACATGCCGTCCAGCGTTTCACCCAAACTGCCTTTGCGCCGCATCAGCAACTCGGTGCCCGACAAGGCATCTGCCGGCGCAGTGAACTCGCTGGCCCCCAAAGGATTGCCGGTGACCGTGACGTCTGCCAGGTTGCGCTCAGGGGACTGGGCCAGCACCGCCTCAACCGCCCCACCCGAGGCCAGCAACACCACACAACGCGCCACCCAGGCGCGTGAAAAAGGAATATTCATGAACATACTGCCGTAAATTGCTCTCAAAACCATAGCTAAAAACACATATCCGACATGCCGGAAATGGCTTTCAGAGCACATGATGAACGGTCAACCCGCCCTCAAAACTGCAACGTGCCGCGGCAGTGCATCGAGCTCAGGTCAACACCAATGAAGAGGGATCAAACGACAGCAGGCGGCGCACGCGCCTGGAAAGGGACGCCTTCAGCAACATGGGCCTGCGGCGCGGGCCACAACGGCACCGTCGGTACCGCAGCGCAAGCCAAACAGACGCTGACCGCAGTGGGTACCGCGTCTCCCACACACAGTTGGTCAAGCAACTGACACGCGGCCTGGTCATGGGCAGGCAGCAGGTCACTGGAAGCCCCCTTTTGCTGCTGCAAGGCGTGCACACCAGCAGGCACCACACCATGGGCATAGCGGTGGGCCAAGCCCAGGTGCTGCAAGCACAGCAGGGCCAACAGCAAAGCCAGCAAAGACCATGACCATGACGCGCGCGCGCGCAACCCCGCGGCGCTGCGGGGGACGCCGTGTGTGAGGGTAGCTCGCCTGCGGGTCATGGGACTCAGTTCACTTGGTCTGTACGGCTTCGGTCAAGCGGTAATACAGCCCATAGGGGTCGTCACGCAACACGGCAAAGCGCCCCTCCACCACCACCGCGTCTTGGGTGTATTTGACGGGTACTTTGGTTTTGACTTCGATCATGCTCTCAGGCCCGCCAGGCGTGCAAAACGAGCAGCTGGTGGGCACAGAGGTCAGCAAAAAATGTTTTTGACGCTCACCGGGGTCCAAGGGCATCATGAAACCCTGCACCTTTTGGACTTTTTGATCGAGGGCGATCTGTGGCGCCTCGAACGCGGGACGCATGCCGTTGCGGGTGTCTTTCAGCTTGACGCTGGTCAGCACCTCCCAGGACACGGTGTCAGCCCGCGCTGGCAAAGGTGCGATCGGGCTGTCCGGACTGTGCACGCCCGCCCCGCTGCCAGCGGCCAGGGGGGCCGATAACTGCGCCTGTCCTTCAACAGGCGTGCCTGCCAGCAGCGCCAACGCCAATGACGTCGCCATGGCCGTGGCGGAGGGGAAACCGAACAGTGCAGCGTATTTCATGGGACAGGCTCATCAAAGACATTCAGCCCGTAAGCTTAACGCCACTTGGTGACACCTGCCAACAGGGGTGCTGCGCTATCCTTGCTGACACCCTCTTTTTTCAGACCCAGGACCCCTTTTCATGACCTCACTCAACGGCGCCGATGCCATGGTGCGCATGCTGCAGCTCAATGGCGTCAAACACATCTTTGGCCTCTGCGGTGACACCAGCCTGCCGTTTTACGATGCCCTGGCACGGCTGGACCACGGCATGGACCACATCCTCACCCGAGACGAACGCAGCGCCGCTTACATGGCCGACGCCTATGCCCGCGTCACGGGCAAAGTCGGGGTGTGCGAAGGCCCCAGCGGGGGCGGTGCCACCTATTTGTTGCCAGGCTTGGTGGAAGCCAATGAATCGTCGGTGCCGGTGTTGGGCATCACCTCAGACGTGTCGGTGGGCTCACGCGGCAAATTTCCGCTCACCGAACTGGACCAGCAAGCCCTCTACAAACCACTGACCAAATGGAACACCACCATCGACCGGGTGGACCAAATCCCGCAAGCCATGCGCAGTGCGTTCCGGGCCATGACCACAGGTCGGCCTGGCTCGGCTCACATCTGCTTGCCCTATGACGTGCAAAAGCACGGCATTGAGCCTGATGACATTTGGGCTCAACCAGGCCACGACAAGGTACCGGCACACCGCTCAGCCCCCAACCCAGCAGACACCGAGGCCGCTGCCGACCTGCTGGTGAAAGCCAGCTCGCCCGTGTTCATCTGCGGTGGTGGCGTGGTGATCGCCGGGGCCAGCGCCGCACTGGACGCATTGGCCACAGCCCTGAACGCCCCGGTGTGCACCACCGTCAGCGGCCAGGGCAGCCTGGCCGACACCCACCCGCTCAACGCCGGTGTGGTGGGCACCAATGGGGGCGTGGTGGCGACCCGCGAGGTGGTCGCCCAAGCTGACTTGGTGCTGTTCATCGGTTGCCGCGCGGGCTCCACCACCACGGAGCACGGCAAGATGCCGGGGCGTGGGGTCACCATCTTGCACCTGGACGTGGACGCCATGACCATCGGCACCAACTACCGGACCGACGTGGCCTTGGTCGGTGATGCGCTCTTGGGCCTGCAAGCCTTGCACACCGCCGTGCTCAGCCGCCTGGGCCATCGCCCCCAAGCCACCAGCGATGGCCGCGCCCTGGCGGCCAAGGCCCGGGCTGAAAAACAAGCCTTTTTTGCCCCCTTGGCCGCGTCAACCGAACGCCCGATAAGGCCAGAGCGCGTGGTCGATGCCCTCAACCGGATGCTGCCTGCACAAGCGATTGTGGTGGCTGACCCCGGCACACCCTGCCCTTATTTTTCGGCCTATTTCAATGCGCCGCAGGCGGGTCGGCATTTCATCACCAACCGGGCCCACGGCGCGTTGGGGTTCTCGATGTCTGCTGCGGTCGGTGCAGCCGTGGGACAGCCCAACGCGGTGGTGGTGTCGGTGATGGGCGATGGCAGCTTTGGTTTCACCTGTGGCGAGCTCGAAACCATCGTGCGTCGCAACATCCCCATCAAGATGATCGTGTTTTCCAACGCGGTGTTCGGCTGGATCAAGGCCAGCCAAAAAACCGGCTACGACCAACGCTACTTCTCTGTGGACTTCAACCGCACCAACCATGCACGGGTGGCCGAAGCCTTTGGCGTGAAAGCTTGGCGCGTGGAAGACCCCGCTGAACTCGATGCAGCCATCAAAGCGGCCCTGATGCATGACGGCCCTGCGCTTGTCGATGTGATCTCTCAAGAACTGCAAGACACCGCCGTGCCTGTGAGCCAATGGATGGGCTGAGGCCGTCTTGCACCCCACCCTACATTTGCCAAGGACACCCACCATGAACACACCTTTGAACCGCCGCGACACCCTGAGCTGGACATTGACGTCTGCGTTATCAGCAGCGCTGGCCTCCGCCGGGCTCAGCAGTTCTGCCGTTGCGCAAACCGACAACAGCCTCAAGCTCATCATCACCTTCCCTCCGGGTGGCAGCACTGACATCGCCGCGCGCATCCTGCAGCCCCGCCTGGCCGAAAAAGCAGGCCGCCCGGTGATTGTCGAAAACCGACCCGGCGCGGCGAGCCAGATTGCCACCCAGCACGTGGCCAAATCGGCACCCGATGGCAACACCGTGCTGGTGAGTTTTGACACCCACGCGATCAACCCGATTGCCAAGCCCAAGCTGCCCTACGACACCTTCAAAGATTTTGTCGGTGTGAGCCTGGCGCTGCGTTTTCCGCTGGTGATCGGTGCGTCTGCTTCGGTGCCCGCCAACACCCTGCGTGAATTCCTGGCACAGGCAAAAACCCAGCCCGGCAAGTTCAGCTACGCGTCCACGGGCTTGGGCTCGATGAACCACCTGGTGATGGAAGACATCAAGCGACAGAGCAGCACTTTTGTGTTGCACGTGCCTTTTGGCGGTGGCGGACCGGCTGTGCAAGCGGTGGTCGGTGACGTGACCAGCCTCACACTGCTCAGCTATGCCGCATTGCGCGGCCAAATCGCAGCCGGCAAGGTCAAGCCCCTGGCCGTGACCGGCGCCAAGCGCCTGCCCGAGCTGCCCAACGTGCCCACAGTGGCAGAGTCTGGGTTTCCTGGGTTTGAAGCGTATTCATGGATCGGCATCTTCGCGCCAGCAGCCACGCCTGCAGCCACGGTGCGCAAGTTGACGGAAGACTTCCAGGCCGGGCTGAACGCGCCAGACGTGCACCAAAAATTGACCCAAGCCGGATTTGAAGTGTTGGCCACCGACGGCCCTGCACTGGACCGCCACCTGAAGTCGGAATACGACCGCTGGGGCGCTTTCGTGCGCGAGACCAAGCTCAAGCTGGAAGACTGAACCCATGACCGAAGCCATGACCGACCCCAGTGTCGTTCCTGCCGCCTTGCCCCTGGACCACGTCGTCATCGCCGTGCACGACCTGGACCGTGCGGTGCAGGATTACCGGGCCATGGGCTTCAACGTGCAACCAGGCGGCCAGCATGCCGCACCCCGCACCTCGCACAACGCCTTGGTGGTGTTTGCCGACGGCGCTTACCTGGAGTTGATTGCCTGGCGCGGCGAACCTGTGCCTGCTGAGCGCTGGTACAGCACCCTGCAGGCGCAGGGTGGAGGCTTTGTGGACTTTGCGTTGCTGCCGCCGAACACAGCGCACACCTTGCAAGCGGCCCAGGCCAGAGGCTTGACCACCTTGCTCGGTCCCTTCGACGGCGGGCGCATTCGACCCGATGGTCAGCGTGTGGTCTGGCAAACCGCCCGGCACACCACGCCAGACCTGCCGTTTCTGTGTGGCGATGTCACACCCCGTGCGTTGCGCGTGCCTGACGATGTGTCGACCTGCACCCA
>CAZHDP010000141.1:0-8006 GCA_964531605.1 uncultured Burkholderiaceae bacterium
CCAAGAGTTGGTGGGACGCAAACCCCGCGACATCTGGCGCAGAGGCGTGGGGCGTACGTTCCAGATCGCCGAGACCTTCGCTTCTTTGACCGTGGTCGAAAACGTGCAGATGGCCCTCATGTCGCAAGACAACAAGCTGTTTTCCATGTGGCAACGCGCCAGCGATTACCGGCGTGACGATGCGTTGACGCTGCTCGCGCAAGTGGGTATGCGTGCCCAGGCTGATCGGGCATGCAATGTGCTCGCCTATGGTGATGTCAAGCGCGTGGAACTGGCCATCGCGATGGCCAACGAACCCAAATTGCTGTTGATGGACGAGCCCACCGCCGGCATGGCCCCCAAAGAACGCAACGACCTGATGGCCTTGACCAAACAACTGGTGATAGACCGTGGCATGGCCGTGCTTTTCACCGAGCACAGCATGGACGTGGTGTTTGCCTACGCCGATCGCATGATCGTGCTCGCACGCGGCCGCTTGATTGCCGAGGGCAAGCCCCTGGAGATCAGAGACCATCCCAAAGTGCAAGAGGTTTACTTTGGCAGTGGCAAGACGTTTGAAAAACTCAATGCTGAAAAGCGTGAACAGACCGAGGAACACGCATGATGGCAGTCACTCCCGAAACCTTGCTGGAAACGCAAGGTCTTCAGGCCTGGTATGGCGCCGCGCAAATCCTGTACGACGTTGACCTGCAGGTGCAGCGCGGTGAGGTTGTCGCCCTGATGGGGCGCAATGGTGCTGGCAAATCCACCACGCTCAAAGCCATCATGGGCATGCTGGCCAAGCGACGAGGCCGTGTCAGCTTTTTGGGGCAAGACATCTCGCGCAGTGAGCCTCACCATGCCGCGCGCATGGGTTTGGGGTATGTGCCCGAGGATCGGCGCATCTTCACCGACCTGACCGTCATGGAGAACCTGGCCGTGGGGCAACAACCCCCTCGCACGTGGGCTGATGGCAAATCGGCACCGGTGTGGACGCCAGAGAGCCTGTTCAAACTGTTTCCCAACCTGGGCGAAATGCCCCATCGGCCCGGTGGCAGCATGAGCGGCGGCGAGCAGCAGATGCTCACCGTGGCCCGCACGCTGATGGGCAACCCTTACTTGGTGTTGTTGGATGAGCCCTCTGAGGGCGTGGCGCCAGTCATCGTGGAGCAAATGGCCCACATGATTCTGGCCCTGAAAGCGCAAGGCGTGAGCATTTTGCTGTCAGAGCAAAACATGCACTTTGCCGAATTGGTCTCTGACCGAGCCTATGTGCTGGAGAAGGGGCAAATTCGTTACCAGGCGTCCATGGAGGAGCTGTCGCGCAACGATGAGGTGCGACGCGCCTACCTCAGCGTTTGATTGTTTGTCGGTCGTCCTTAACCTTGCCAGGAGTGTCCCCATGCCCCAGTCTCATCGAATTGTTTCACTGCGCCGCAGTTTTTTGCAATCCACTGCCAGCACCTGCTTGGCCGGTCTCGGCTTGTCGGTGTTCCCCTCGGCATGGGCCGCTGCCAAATTGAAGCCCAATGCGCAATCTGCACTGATCGTGGTGGACGTGCAGAACTGTTTCGTGGACGGCGGCACGCTCCCGGTGGCCAAAGGTGCGGAGGTGGTCCCGGTCATCAATAAGCTGTCTGCGGCGTTTGAAAACATCGTCGTCACACAAGACTGGCACACCCAAGGCCACGCGTCTTTTGCCAGCACCTACCAGGGCAAAAAGCCGTTTGAAACCACCAAGCTGTCTTACGGCACGCAGGTGTTGTGGCCTGACCATTGTGTTCAGGGCACCGACGACGCGGCGTTGCACAAAGACCTCAAACTGCCCACCGCCCAAGTCATTGTGCGCAAAGGCTTTCACAAGCATGTGGACAGCTATTCCGCGTTTGAAGAGGCCGACCGCAAAACCGCCACGGGCTTGGGTGGCTATTTGAAGCAACGGGGCATCAAGACGGTCTACATCACCGGCTTGGCCACCGACTTCTGTGTTGCCTGGACGGCAATGGATGCGCGCAAGCTGGGCTTTGAGGTGTTTGTGATTGAAGACGCCACACGCGGCATCGACTTGAACGGCTCGCTGGCCGCGGCCTGGAAGCAGATGGCCAGCAAGGGCGTCAAGCGCATCCAATCCACAGACATCGACAACGCTGCTTGAACAGGATGCCTCGCATGTCACCCCCACTGCCCCTCCCATCCCTGCACTGGCGAGGCCTGTTGGGCGTCGTGCTGACGTTGCTGTTGTGGTGGGGTGGGGGCGGTGACGTGCGTGCCGAAGTCGGCGTCAATGATTTGCGCGTCCGCATTGGCCAGTCGGCCGTGTTTTCTGGCGTAGCGCAAGACTTTGGCATCGACTACCGCGCAGGCATACAGTTGGCTTTTGACCGGGTCAATAAGGCGGGTGGCGTGCACGGGCGCAAGTTGGAACTGGTGTCTTATGACGATGCCTACGAGCCCAAACGCACCGCGGACAATACTGTGAAATTGATCGACGATGACCGTGTGTTTGCGCTCATGGGGTATGTGGCCACCGGCAATTTGGCCGCTGCCTTGCCCATCGCCGAAAAATCGGGCGTGCCCATGTTCGCGCCCCTGGTCGGCACCACGTCGTTCCGAACCAAATTCAACCCCTTGCTGTTCCATGTGCGCGCCAGCTACGAGCTGGAACTGCGAAAGATCGTGGGCCACCTGGCCACCTTGGGCATCAAAGACATTGCCGTGGTCTACCAAAACAGTGCTTTTGGCAAGTCCAACATGGAAACCTGCGTTGAAATTGCCAAATCCTTGTCCATCGCCGTCAAGGCCAGCGTGCCCATGGACATCACCGCCACCGACGCTACCAGCCAAACCGCCAGCTTGAAATCAGCAGCCCCTGGTGCCGTGGTGATGATCATGGCGGGGCGCATGGTGGAAGTGTTCCTGAAAGACTACCGCGGTGCCAGCGGTGCCGCACCCGTCTACACCCTGTCGGTGGGCATCACTGATGCAGCAGGTTCGGCCAAACGGCTCAATGGCAAGCTCGAAGGCCTGGTGACGGCCAGCATCGTGCCTTCGCCCCAGCAAACCCGTTACCCCATCGTGGCGGATTACCAAAGTGACCGCAAAGCGTTTGACCAAAAAATTGACAGCTACACGGCGCTGGAAGGCTACATCGCCGCGCGGGTGTTCACCGAGGCGTTGCGGCGCGCGGGCAAAGCCCTGACGCGTGAGGCCTTTGTGAAAGCCATGGAAGGGATGGGGACCACCAAGATCGCAGAGTTCCCGGTCAGCTACGGTCCGCAAAACCACAACGGGTCCACGTTTGTGAACCTGGAGATGTACAACCGCGATGGCAGCTTGGTGCGTTAACGGCGAGCCCTTGAACCTGCCAGCGTCGCCCGGTGCCACGCTGTTGCACGTCTTGCGCAATGATTTGGCACTCAACGGCCCCAAGTACGGTTGTGGCTTGGGGGAGTGTGGCGCTTGCACGGTCTTGGTAGATGGGCGTGCCGCCCGTGCTTGCGTCATTCCTGCTGCAGGGGTTGCAGACAGGCACATCACCACCCTAGAGGGTTTGACACCGGCTGATGCGGCACGCTTGCACCCGGTTCAACAGGCATTTGCAGAAACCCAGGCAGCGCAATGTGGCTATTGCCTGAATGGCATGGTCATGATGACGGTGGCGCTGCTGGCCGAGGTGCCTTGCCCCACCGAAGACCTCATCCGTCAACACCTTTCGCACAACCTCTGCCGCTGCGGTACCCACGTTGAAATCCTGCAAGCCGTGCACCGTGCGGCATCGGCCATGGCGAACCTTCAGCCGAGGTCGGAGGGCTTGGCGTGACAGCTGTGTTGGGCAAAGCCTGGTCACCCTTAACCCGTGCTGATTTTCATGCGGCACCCGGGGTGCTGTTGGTGGTGCGTGACCCACTCCCGCCGCCGCCCACCGTGCCCGGCCAGCCAGCTGCTGTGCCGGGCAACCCTGATGAAGGCGTTGAGATCCTGATCGCGGTGTGGGATGACGGCAGTGTGACCGCCCTCAACGGGCACGTCGACCTGGGCACGGGCCTGCGCACAGCGCTGGCGCAAATCGTGGCCGAAGAGCTTGACGTGCCACTGTCTCGCATCAACATGGTGCTGGGCGACACCGCCCGGGCCCCCAACCAAGGCGCCACCATCGCCAGCGCCTCGTTGCAAATCCACGCCGAGCCCTTGCGTCGCGCAGCGGCTCAGGCCAAGCGTTGGTTGCGAGCCCAAGGGGACGACGCGCAAACCCACGAACAGTGCTGCAAAACAGCACTGGCGGGCCAGCACGTGCAACTGATGCTGGACCTGCAAACGCCCGTCAAAGCCCCCGCCGACTACACCGTGGTCGGGCAGTCAGCGCCTCGTGTGGACTTGCATGCCAAGCTCACAGGCCAGCAGGTCTTTGTGCACGACATGCGCGTGCCGGGCATGCTGCATGGGCGGGTGGTGCGTCCGCCGTATGCTGGCGCAGACCATGGCGACTACATCGGCAACACGCTGGCATCGGTCGACAAAGCCTCCATTGCCCACATCCCTGGCATCCGTGCGGTGGTGGTCATTCGTGATTTCGTCGGTATCGTGGCCGAACGTGAGGAACAGGCAGAGCAAGCGTTGCGTGAATTGCGTGTTGACTGGAAGCCTTGGCCCGGCATGCCTGATGTGCAAGACATCCCCAACGCCTTGCGCAACAACCCCCACACCACGCGCAAGCTGGTGGACGAAGGCGATGTGGACGCGGCCTTGCAAGCCAGCGCCGATGGTGGACAGGTGCTGGAACGCACCTACGTGTGGCCTTACCAAATGCACGCGTCGATTGGGCCGTCTTGCGCGGTGGCTGCGTGGCAGCCTGAAACTGCCAATGGACAAAGCGCCTTGACCGTTTGGGCGGGCACGCAAAACCCGTTCGTGTTGCGCTTTGACCTGTCCCGATTGATGGGTTTGCCTGACGTGGCGATCAACGTGGTCCGCTTGGAAGCCGCTGGCTGCTATGGCCGCAATGGGGCCGATGACGTGGCAGCTGACGCGGCGCTGCTGTCACGCGCTGTGGGTGCGCCCGTGCGTGTGCAACTCACCCGCGAGCAAGAGCACCTGTGGGAGCCCAAAGGGGCGGCGCAGTTGATGGAGGTGCGCGGGGGCCTGACGCCAGAGGGCGGGGTGGCGGCCTATGACTTTCAAACCTCGTACCCGTCAAACGGCTCGCCGACCTTGGCCCTGCTGCTGACCCGCACCATCGAACCCGTGGCCCAAGCCTACGAGATGGGCGACCGCACCGCTCGTCCGCCCTACGCGTTCGACAACTTGCGTGTGCAGGTGCATGACATGGCCCCGCTGGTGCGTGCGTCGTGGTTGCGCGGCGTGTCGGCGCTGCCCAATTCTTTTGCACACGAGAGCTACATCGACGAATTGGCCACCGCCGCTGGCGTGGACCCGGTGGCGTACCGCTTGCGCTACCTGAATGACCCTCGGGCCGCAGAGCTGGTGAGGGCCACGGCTGACAAGGCGGGCTGGTTGCCGCACACTGCGCCGCAGCAGCAAGGGCCGCTCGCGGCGGAGGGTTTGCTCGGTGACGGTGCCGCAGACATCGTTCGTGGCCAAGGTTTTGCCTACGCCCGTTACATCCACAGCAAATGGCCAGGGTTTGGCGCCGCGTGGGCCGCGTGGGTGGCCGATGTGGATGTGAACCGCCAGACTGGCGAGGTGCATGTGCGCCGCGTGGTCGTGGGGCATGACGCGGGCATGATGGTCAACCCCGCTGGCGTTCAGCAACAGGTGCACGGCAATGTGCTGCAAACCACCAGCCGGGCGCTGAAAGAACAAGTCACCTTCAACCCAGGCACCCACACCGTGGCCAGCCAAGAGTGGGGCAGCTACCCGATCCTGAGCTTCCGCGAAGTGCCGGTCATTGAGGTCATGCACATGCCCCGCCAGGGCGAGCCGGTGTTGGGGGCTGGTGAATCGTCTTCGGTGCCAGGCACTGCCGCCATTGCCAACGCCATTTTCGATGCGACAGGTGTGCGCTTTCGCCAGCCGCCGTTCACGCCGGAGGTGGTGCGCGCCGGGCTTAATGCCCATCAAAAACATGACTTCCCGCAATCAATACAAGGAAACATTGCTCCTGATTTGGTAGCAAGCAGCGCCATGCCCAGGTTACCCCATGCGGCACCTTGGCCGCCGTCGCGCGCCTGGTGGCGCCGAGGGGGCGCCTGGTTGGGTGGCGTGCTGGCCGTGGGGGCCGCCGTGTTGGGCTGGCGTCCTGCCATTGCGCCCGTCCACACGGCCAGTGCAGGGGTGTACACCGAGGCCACCCTGGAGCGGGGGCGCCAACTGGCTGCACAGGGGGACTGCGTGGTGTGCCACACCGCACCGGGTGGCCAAGCCAACGCCGGTGGGCGCGCCATGCAAACGCCGTTTGGCACGGTCTACAGCACCAACCTCACGCCCGATGTGAGCACCGGTTTGGGCGCGTGGTCTTTCAGCGCCTTCCAGCGCGCAATGCGCGAGGGCATCTCGCGTGATGGCCGCCACCTGTACCCGGCTTTCCCTTTCACCTCGTTCGCCAAAACCAGTGATGACGATTTGCAGGCACTGTATGCCTACCTGATGTCGCAACCCGCGGTGAGGGCGGAAACGCCAGCAGCCCAGATGCGCTTTCCGTTCAGCGTGCGACCGTTGATGGCGGGCTGGAACGCTTTGTTCCATGACGCCACCCCCTACCAAGCCGATCCGGCCCGTTCGCCCGACTGGAACCGGGGTGCCTACCTGGTCAACGGCTTGGGCCACTGTGGTGCCTGCCATACGCCGCGCAATGCTTTGGGGGCCGAGCAGGGCGGTGCAGCGTACTTGTCGGGGGCCGTGATCGATGGCTGGGAAGCGCCAGCGCTCACCGCCTTGTCCAAAGCACCCGTGCCTTGGAGCGCCGAGTCGCTCTACCGTTACCTGCGCGCCGGACACAGTGCCGAGCATGGGTCCGCATCGGGGCCCATGGCTGAAGTGGTGCGCGAGCTGGCGCAGGTGCCTGACACCGACATCCGCGCCATGGCGACCTACCTGGCCAGCTTCAACCCCGACCCCGTTGCTGTCAGCCCGGCATCGGCCATCGTGGCGCAAACTGCAGCCCAGGCCAATCAATCCAGTTTGACCCTGCCTGGCCCAGCCCAACGCTTGTTCAATGGGGCATGCGGGGCGTGCCACCACGATGGCGATGGCCCGCGGTTGTTGGGCGTGAACGTGCCCTTGGCCTTGAACACCAACCTGCACAGCGAGCGCCCGGACAACCTGATCCGGGTCATTTTGGAGGGTGTGCAGCAGCCTGCCCACCGTGACATTGGCTTCATGCCAGCCTTTCAACACAGCTTGACTGACGCCCAAATCGCCGACATCGCCAGCTACATGCGTCAGCGGTACGCACCTGGTCAAGCCCCGTGGCAGGACCTGACGTCGGCGGTGCAACGTCTGCGAGCCTCTGTGCCATGACACCCCAAACCGCCGAGGCTGTGCGGGCGATGTTTGCTATGCATCAGGATCGGGCAGCAGCCCAGGGCGTGCAACTGCGCCAGCCTCCGCCAGAGCCCACCACCTGTTGCGGTCGGGGTTGCAATGGCTGTGTGTGGGAATCGTTTTACGCGGCGGCGCAATACTGGGAAGAAGACGCCCTGTTGGCCTTGGGCTAGCCCGACACCCGCGCGACAAGGGTCATGCAGTGGCCTCCGCATAATGCGTGGCAACCATCAGACCACGATTTGGAGACTGAACCATGAACCGCGTCCTTGCCCACACCGGGGCCAAATACCCCATCATCCAGGCGCCCATGGGCTGGATTGCCCGCACGCCTTTGGCGTCTGCTGTGTCGCGTGCCGGAGGGCTGGGCATCATTGAAACGTCCTCGGGGGAGACGGCCAACTGCATGGCCGAGATCACCCAGATGAGCGCCTTGGGTTTGCCGTTTGGCGTGAATTTACCCATCCGCTTTCTCAAAGACGACGCGATGCTGAAGTTCGTGTGTGAGTCCGGCGTCAAATTCGTCA
>CAZHDP010000142.1:0-7981 GCA_964531605.1 uncultured Burkholderiaceae bacterium
CCTTCCCGTGGCTTAAAGTAATTGGAAAGTGCCATAGTAGTTGCTTCAAAAGGTTTCGACTCAGCACTTGTTCCTAAATTCACAACGACGGACGTCATGACAGAACCGAAAAAACCCGTATAACTATTCGTATCTCCGATATGGCGCTCAAGAACCACTGGGCTATTCTTTGGTTTTAACTGCCCTTTCGCAAATTGCATGTCACCGGTGATAAAAGCCATCCGGTAACTTTTTCGCATCCCTTCTAAGCGAGAGAAGAAAGCCTTTGCTTCGCTAATTAAATGATCTCGCGCTGGGTAAAGGGAAGAACGATCATCTACCACCCAAAGTACATCGATATACTCGGGGTTAAAATCTTGGACAAAGTTTCCAGAGGTTTGCGTTTGTAAAAGGCGTTCTTCATTCCCACAACTCCCACACAACCGGCGGCGACTGCCCCCCAGCTCACCGAGCAGCCCCAGGGCCTGACGGTGAGCGTGGGCGCGGCGGTCACATTCAAGGTAGGGACCACGGGCACCGACCTGCAGTACCAGTGGCTGCGCAATGGTGTGGTAGTCACGGGTGCGACGCAGGCCAGCCACACCCTGTTGGCAACACCGCTGACCGAGGCGGGCACACAGTGGGCTGTCAGGGTCAGCAACTCGGCGGGCACGGTCACCAGTGCGGCAGCCCTGCTCACAGTGTGGGCTGCGCCGGGCATCCGTGTGCTGGCGGGGGCACCTGCGACAACGGGTTGGGCTTATACGCCGCTACCTATGGTGGATGGGCAAGGGGAGGCAGCGCGGTTTTCTTCCATACGCAGCTTGGCAGTGGGTGCCAATGGCACCGTCTATGTGGCTGATGGGGGTGTTACGGTTCGCATCGTGTCGCCTACAGGATTGGTCAGTTTCGGTGCCGGTCATGGCGGTGGTTCCAAAGACGGATCGGCTGACGAAGCACAGTTTGGTGGCGAGGTTGGTGCCACCATTCCTCCATTCAGTAATACATGCGGAAACAGTGCCATGAGCTATGCGCGACAGCCCTGCATGGACTTGGCAGTTGATGCTGCGGGTGTGGTGTATGTCGCCGACAGTCGTTCACACGCGTTGCGCCAGATGGATCAGAGTCGTGCGGTCACCACGCTGGCTGGCCAGCTGACTGGCCCTGTCTCGCTGCAGTCCCCAAACTGGCGATATCCGTCCCTTCAATCGCCCATGATTTTTCCAGACGGCAACATTTCCTTTGTTGTGGTGGACTATGCATGCTTTCTGATGAACTTGAGAAACGGTCAGATGACCAGTAAGCAATTCACGTGTACGCAATATGATTCCACCAGAAATTTTGACACTGAGACCGGCCTGTACATTGTCGAGTCTGTCATCCGCGACCCCAACGGCCTGCTCTTCATCGCCAGCCGACAAACCGCCATCGAGAGGGTGTCCTCTACCGCAGTCTCCACGCTGCTGGCGGGTTCTTTGACCACCAAGGGTTATGTCAACGGTGCAGGTGCCAGCGCCCGGTTTGGGCGCATCACCGGCATGGCCAGTGACAGCGCGGGCAATGTGTACGTGGCCGATGAAACCAACCGCGCGGTGCGCAAGATCACGGTCAATGGCGTGGTCAGCACCGTGGCAGGTGCTTGGCCTGCCGGCGAAACACCCCCGATGGGTGCTTTGGTGAGCAGCAGCATGATCCCTTACTCGATTGCGTTGGACGAGAAACGTGGTCGCATTCTGGTGTCCGACATGTCGGCACCAGACAGCTGGGGCAAGTACCCAACAGTGGTGCTGGAAGTGCAGATGGCACCCTGACATGACCATGAATCCACGATGCTTTCACAGCTTCAGGCGCAGCCTGTTGCTGTGCTTACGCGCGCCTGCGATGCCAAGGTGAGGTAGGCACATTTCGTGCTGAATCGTTCAGGGCCCAACGCCGTTGCAAGACTTGCATGTTGTGTGATGCATCTTTCTGCGCAGTGTGTCGTGATCCGATTTTTAAACCTGAACCTTTGGAATATCACCATGAAAAAACACCTTTTGACCGCTGTCGCGCTGGCAGCGATGGCCTGTGGCGCTCAAGCGCAAAGCGCTGTGCAATTGATGGGCACGCTGGACACCTTTGTGGGTTCCCTGCGCATGGCCGGGGACGCGGGCAGCAAGACCGTGGTCAACAGCGGTGGCATGACCACTTCATGGTTCGGGTTCAAGGGAACAGAAGACCTGGGCGGCGGTTTGAAGGCCAATTTCGCACTGACATCGTTCATCCAGGTCGATACTGGTGCACAAGGTCGCTTCACGGGCGACACGTTTTTCTCTCGTGACGCCAATGTGGGGCTGTCTGGCAACTTCGGTGCTTTGACGGTGGGCCGTGGTTTGGCCCCCAACTTTTTGCCCACGGTCATCTTCAACCCGTTTGGCGATTCGTTCACCTTCTCTCCCCTGGTGTTGCACGCAAACGTGCCCTTGTTCAACGGCTCCGGCTGGACCGCCACCACCCCTGCAGACACGGGTTGGTCCAATCAAATCATTTACAGCACCCCCAAGATGGGCGGTTTGTCGGCCAACATCCACTACCAGTTGGGCGAGCAGGCCAGCAACACCGGCAACAGCGGTCGCAAGAATGTGGGCTTCAACACCCTGTACTTTGCAGGCCCTCTGGCTTTGACCGCGTTCTACGAGAAGGCCCAACTGTCTAACCCTGCACCGTCCGTGTTTTCACCTGTGGACACCAAGACCGACTGGATGTTGGGCGGCTCTTACGACGCCACGGTGGCCAAGTTGTTCTTGACCTATGGCCAAGCCAAGACCGACCTGACCGCCAAGCGCAAGACCACATCGGTCGGCGCAACGGTGCCCATGGGCGCAGGCAAAGTCCTGCTGAGCTATGCCAACACCAAGGTGGAAGCCGGTGCGACGCGTTCCACCACCAGCTTGGGCTACGGCTATGACTTGTCCAAACGCACGGACATCTATGCCAACCTGATGAACGACCGCATCACGTCGCTGAGCACGGGCACGAGTTTCGGCTTGGGCATTCGCCACAAGTTCTGATGCTGCAGCAGACCCAGCGCCTCATCGGCGTTGGGTTCCTAGACCGCTTCGCAACGCAGCCCTGGTGGCTGCGTTTGCATTTCAGCGCAAGGCTTGCAGCACCCGTTCCGCCGTCGCGGGCGCGTCCAGCGTCACACGCCCGTCGCCGCGCGTTGTGGCCACCGCGTCTCGCAAGGCCTCCCACACACTGATGGCGAGCATGAACGGGGGCTCGCCCACCGCCTTGGAGCCAAACACGTTGTCTTCGCGGTTGGGCTCAGGCCACAGGGCCACATTGAAGTGGGCCGGAATGTCGCCTGTGGTCGGGATTTTGTAGGTGCTGGGCGCGTGTGTGCTGAGCTGCCCTTTGGCGTTCCACACCAGTTCCTCTGTGGTCAACCAGCCCATGCCTTGCACAAAGGCGCCTTCGATCTGACCGATGTCAATGGCGGGGTTGATGCTGGTGCCCACGTCGTGGAGGATGTCCACCTTCAACACCCGGCTCTCGCCCGTCAGGGTGTCAATGGCGACTTCGGTGCAGGCGGCACCGTAAGAGAAGTAATAAAACGGCCTGCCACTCAGGGTGTGTTTGTCGTAGTGGATTTTGGGCGTGCGGTAGAACCCATCGCTCCACAGCTGTATGCGGTTGGCATACGCCAGTTTCACCACGTCGTTGAAGGCACGGCGGGTGGTAGGGGAAATGACTTCACCTCCCTCGAATCCGATGGCACCCGCACCGCAACCGTCCAGGCCGCACACGAAAGCCGCCAGGTTGTTGCGCACCGAGCGGGCTGCGAATTGTGCCGCTCGGCCATTCAGATCGGTGCCGCTGGACGCGGCTGTGGCTGAGGCATTGGGGACCTTGCTGGTATCGCTGGCCGTGACCCGGATGCGGTGGAACGACACACCCAGCTCGTCCGCCACGATCTGTGCCACCTTGGTGTTGAGGCCCTGGCCCATCTCGGTACCACCATGGTTCACCTGCACACTGCCGTCGGTGTACACATGCACCAAGGCTCCAGCTTGGTTGAACAAGGTGGCCGTGAAACTGATGCCGAACTTGACCGGCGTGATGGCCAAACCTCGTTTGATGACGGGGCTGCTGGCGTTCCAGCGGGTGATGTCTGCCCGGCGCTGGCGGTAATCGCTGGTGCGCTCCAGGGTCGACAGCAATGGCTGCAAGATGTTGTCTTCGACCTGCATCTGGTAGTGCGTGGTGTTGCGCTCGGTGATGCCATAGAGGTTGCGCATGCGCACATCGAACGGGTCCAGGCCCAGTTGCCTTGCCACATCGCCCAGGATGGTTTCGATCACGATCACCCCTTGGGGGCCGCCAAAACCCCTGAAGGCCGTGTGGCTCTGGGTGTTGAGCTTGCAGCGGTACGAGGCAATCTCGACGTCGCTCAGAAAGTAGGCGTTGTCCGTGTGAAAAATCGCGCGGTCCGCGACCGGGCCACTCAGGTCGGCGCTGAAACCACAGTTGGCCGCCATCATCAGCTTCAGGCCCGTGATCAGCCCCGTGTCGTCATATCCTACGGTGTAGTCGTAATAGAAAGGGTGGCGCTTGCCGGTGATCAGGAAGTCTTCGTCGCGGTCCAGCCGCAGTTTGATGGCACACCGCAGCTTGTTGGCGGCCACGGCGGCCCACACCGCCATCTGTGCGCTTTGGGTCTCTTTGCCGCCAAAGCCGCCACCCATGCGGCGGCATTCCACCGTCACGGCGCTGTTGTCCGTGTGCAGGGCGTGGGCCACCAAGTGTTGGATTTCGCCCGGATGTTGGGTGCTGGTGTACACCAGCCACTGGCCTTGTTCCTTGGGTAGCACGTAGGCGATTTGGCCCTCCAGGTAAAAGTGCTCTTGGCCACCCACAGAGAGCGTTCCACTCAAGGTGTGGGGCGAGCGTGACAAGGCCGCCGCCGCATCGCCGCGTTTGACGAACACCGGTGGCAGCACGTAGTTTTCAGCCTTCAAAGCGTCTTGCACAGTCAGCACTGCAGGCAGCGGCTCGATGTTCAGTTGAACCTGACGCGCGGCACGGCGGGCAGCCATCACCGAGTCGGCCACCACCAAGCCCACCACTTGGCCGATGTGCTCGACCACGGTGCTGGCAAAAATCGGCTCGTCGTGCGTGAAAGTGGCGAGGACCGGGTCACCGGGCACGTCATGCGCCAAGATCACATCGCGCACACCAGGCATGGCCAAGGCCGCCTGCGTGTCGACGCCCAAGAGCTTGCCGTGGGCCACGGTGGACATGATCGGTGCGGCGTACAGCGTGCCTTTGACCTCAGGGATGTCGTCCACATAGGGCACCGCACCCGCCACTTGGGCCGCCGCACTTTCGTGGGGTATCGATTTGCCGCTTTCGTGCGAGGAGACTGTTCCGAGGGCACTCATACCGCCTCCGTCAATGTGAAGTTTTCCAGGTTGATGTGCCGCAGGCCCTGGCTCTCCAGCCAATAGCGCTGCAGCAAATTGCCCAGCACCTCGGTCCTGTAGGCCCCAGAGGCCCGCATGTCTGAAATGGGTTGAAACTCTGCTTTCAACACCGCCATGGCCGATGCCACGGTGGCTTGCGTCCAGGGTTGGCCTGTCAACGCGGCTTCGGTCTGCGTTGCCCGAACGGGCGTGGCAGCCACCCCGCCCACACCGATGGATGCTTTGACGACACCGCCTTTGCGCAGGGTCAGGTTGATGACCAGGCAGACGGCAGAAATGTCGTCGTCATACCGTTTCGAGATTTTGTAAGCACTCAAATGCTCCCCCGTGACAGGCTTGGGGACTTTGATCCACGCCAGCACTTCGTCCTTGGCGATCACGTTCTGGCGGTAGCCGGTGTACAGCGCCTCCAAGGGCAACTCTCGGTGGTGCACCACACCGCGGTGCATGCGCATCAGCACCACGTTGGCACCGCAGGCGATCAGCAGAGGCATCGAGTCGCCTATGGGTGACCCATTGGCCACGTTGCCTCCCAGGGTGCCCGAGTTGCGCACAGGCAAGCCTGCAAAGCGGCTGGCGAAGGCATGCAGTTGGGGGCGGTCTTTGACCAGGGCTGCAAAGGCGTCGCTCAATGTGACGGCGGCGCCAATTGCAATGTGGTGCCGGTAGCGTTCAATCCGTTGCAACTCGGTCACCCGGGTCACGTCCAGCACCGCATCAAATTGGTGGTGATGCTTGGTGATCCACAGGCCCACATCGGTACAGCCTGCCACGATCTGGGCTTGGGGATGCTTGGCACGCAGGCGCAGCAATTCGTCCACGCTTTGGGGCGCCATGTAGGCCGCTGATGGGCTGGCTTTATCCGTTGAATGTGCTGATTCGGCAATGTTGACGGCGCTGATATGCTTCAATTGTTGTAGCAAATCTGGTGTGTTCAACGTTGCCAGCGGCAGCTCGCCCATGGTTTGCGCCGCGTCCAGGATGGGGCGGTAACCCGTGCATCGGCACAAGTTGCCTGACAGCGCCTCCTGCGCCATCGACCGAGTCACCGCTTGCCCCTTGCAGACGGTGTTTTGGTACAAGCCAAACAAGCTCATCACAAAGCCCGGCGTGCAAAACCCGCATTGGCTGCCATGGCAGTCCACCATCGCTTGCTGCACCGGGTGAAGTGGTGAGCCCCCATGAGCTCCCTCGGGGGACAGCGCAGCAGATGCAGTGGTAAGGGTAGGGGCGATGGTGGGGGCAAGGGTTTCGCCGCTGGGCCGCCCCGAGGCGAAATGTGCCCCCTTGGGGGGCAGCGCAGCACACGCAGTGGCAAGCGTGGGGGCAATGTCTTCAACCGTCCACAGCGCGAGGCCATTGACCGAGTGGGCAAGTCGAATGCAACTGTTGATGGCCTTGAACGACAGGTCTTTGCCATTGGCCTCGCCCAAGACCACGGTGCACGCACCGCAATCGCCTTCACCGCAGCCTTCTTTGGTGCCGGTGCAGCCCAAGTCTTCTCGCAAGACCTCAAGCAAGGTCCTGTCGGGTGGTACATTGAAAAGCGAGACAATCTCGCCGCGCCGCACAAATCGAATGACCGATGACTGCTGCGACGTGGGGGGGGCGGGCTGGGGTGATGTCGTCATGGAACACATTGAAAGTGCAAAAGGATGGTGCTTACGGCCATGGTCAGGTTTGCAGCAAGGGTAGAGCGAGCGACGCGGGCATGGCATAAGCGTTGCCGTATGACAGCAATGCAGGTATGGGTATGAGAGATCGAGCGCTTTTCGACAAGATAGACCTCCACTTGATAAGGGTCTTGCATACCGTGTTGACTGAACGCAGTGTCTCGCGTGCCGCCGTCCGGCTGGGCATGCACCAACCGCAGGTGTCGGCGTCGCTCAAGCGGCTGCGCGACCTCGCGGGAGACCCGCTTCTGGTGCGTTCAGGCTCCGGGATGGTGCCCACAGATGCTGCGTTGCGCATGGTTGAGCCTGCTGCGAGCATTCTTCGTGCCGCCGAGGTGATGTTTTCGGATGCCAGAGGTTTTGACCCCCAAACCGCGCAGACCACTTTTCGGGTGGCGGCCTCAGACTACCTTGACCCGTTTTTCCTGCCCAAGCTGGTCAGTGTCATCAAGGCGCAAGCACCCTTGTGCTTGATTGAAATTCACCCCTTGTCTGCGGGTGCCGACTACCGCACCCAGTTGGCTCAAGGTGAGGTCGATGTGGTCATCGGCAACTGGCTGCAAGCCCCCGAAGAGTTGCACCTGGGGCGCCTGTTTGACGATGAAATCGTCTGTTTGGTGAGTCAGGACCACCCCGCCGTGCGGCGTGGCTGGCAGGTTCAGGATTGGTTAGAGGCAGAACACATCGCACCCACCCCTACCCACCCCGGTGCGCGCGGCGTGATTGACGAGCACTTGCTCTCCATGGGGTTGACACGTCGCATCACGGCACGCTGTCCGCATTTTGGTTTGATTCCGGCCATGGTGGCATCGAGCTTGCTGGTGCTGACAACGGGGCGCCAATTTTGCGAGCGCTATGTGGCTC
>CAZHDP010000143.1:0-7968 GCA_964531605.1 uncultured Burkholderiaceae bacterium
CATCAAACCTTGGCCGCTCGAAAACCAGATCACCATTTCACTGTCGCGGTACATGCGCGACAGCGTGCTCACGATCGCCACCGACAGGCTCAGCGCCAGCAACGTGGCCAATTGGCCGAGCACCGAATACCACATCACCACCAACAGGTCCGATGGGTTGACACCGCCGCGCGTGGTCAGGCCTAGCACCCGAAACAGCGTCATCGTGACCACGATGGTCAGCAGCACGACGAAGGTCGCTCCAAACCCTCGGGCCAGCTCTTTGCGTAGCGTGGATTGAAAGAGCATCAGTGGGTCAGGGTGATGGGGATGTGCAGGGGGACAAACGTCGGGCAGAAGGGGGGCATTTTTGAAGCAAAATAAAGCGTGTCTTTGCTTACGCCCCTCACCGCCGCTGACGAATCGCCCAAGGGGAATTCCCTGGGCGTATCGCCCAAGTTTATCGCTTTCATCCTGCTGGTGATCGTGGCCGTTCGCCTGGCGACGCTCGGGCTCTACCCATTGGGCAGTACCACCGAGCCGCGTTATGCCGAAATCGCCCGCAAGATGCTGGAAACAGGCAATTGGGTGACACCCTGGTTTGACCACGGTGTGCCGTTCTGGGGCAAGCCTCCCCTCTCGTTTTGGGGCAGTGCCATCACCATGGGGGTGTTTGGGGTGAATGAGTTTGGTGCCCGTTTGGCCCCATTCCTCGCTGCGCTGGGTTGTGGCGCCTTGTTTTGGGCTTGGCCGCGCCCCTCTGCGCAGCGCCACACCTTGCCGATGGCGGCAGCGGTGGTGCTGTTGTCGTCCGTGGTGGGCTTCATTGCGTCGGCGGCGGTCATGACGGACATGTTCATGGCCTTGGGCACGGCGCTGTGCATGGTGGCTTTTTGGGTGGCGGTGAACGACCGCACTGGCACGTCAGTCTGGCGCTGGCTGTTTTTTGTCGGCCTCGCCGTGGGTTTGCTGGCCAAAGGGCCGGTGGCCACGGTGATCACGGGGGTGGCCTTGACGCTGTGGGTGTTGGTGTCGCGCCGATGGGGGGACGTTTGGCACCGCTTGCCCTGGGTGTCTGGTTCACTGCTGGCGGCAGCGCTGACTTTGCCCTGGTACTTGCTGGCAGAGTCCCGAACCCCTGGGTTTTTGCAGTACTTCATCGTGGGCGAACATGTGCAGCGCTTTTTGGTGAGCGGTTGGACGGGCGACCTTTATGGCCAAGGCCATGCGGAGCCACGGGGCCTCATTTGGTGGTTTGGCTTTGGAGGGTTTTTGCCCTGGAGTGTGTTGGCCTTGTTGGCCATGGCAGTCCGTTGGTCGGCTGACCAACCGCCTGTGTTTTTGGGGGCGAGCACCACAGCAGACTTGGGGCATCACAGCGGTGAGTGGCAATACTTGCTGGCTTGGACGGTCGCCCCCTTGCTCTTTTTCACGGCGGCTCGCAACATCTTGGAAGCCTATGTGCTGCCTGGTTTGCCGGCCTTCGCCTTGTTGACGGCGCTGCTGGTGTTCAACGCCAGTCGTCGTTGGTCCTGGTTGCGCTGGACCTGGGCTTTGGGCCTGGTGTGTCCCTTGCTGTGGGCTGCTTGGCTGGGCACATCTGATGTCCCCGACCAACGCAGCCACAAAGCGCTGTTGCAGCATTGGACTGCCCACACGCCTTTGGTGTACCTGGGCGCCAGGCCTTTGTCGGCCAATTTTTATTCTTGGGGAGAGGCCCAGCTGGCCGACCAACCGGCGGACATTCAGCGCTGGTTGCGATCGACCACCCCTGTTACTTTGGTGGTGCAACCTGCGTTGTTTCAAACGCTCACCCCGCAAGATTTGGCCCCCTGGGTTGTGGTTGCCCGACACGACGGGTTCACCATGCTCAGGCCTGTTGCCCGTTGACCGATACACTGCCCAAGACTGCCCTTCATTGATTCTGATACGAAAGCACACCTGCGATGGACTTCGAACTCAAACAACTGGACCTCGCCGCCGCTGCGGCCCACAAATGTGACGCCTTGATCTTGCTGGTGCCCGACGGCCACGCTGTCGCCAGCGACGAAGTGTCCGCGCTGGTGACCAAGGCGGTCAAAGACGGTGACTTGGACACCAAAGCAGGCAAATGTTTGCAGCTCTACCGCAGCTCTTTGTTCATGGCCAACCGCGTGGTGTTGGTCGGGGCGGGTGAGGGGGCGGCCAAGCAAGTCCGCGCGGCTGCCCAGGCTGGCTTGGCATGCCTCAAAGGCAGCCCTGCCAAGCGGGTGTTGGTCAGCTTGGCCTTGTTGAGCACCGTGTCTGAATCCAACGGTTTGGGCGCTGCCGTGGCAGGGCTGGCCGAGGCCAGTTACAGCTACACCACCACCAAAAGCAAACCCGAAGAGGCCAAGCTGCAAACCGTGGTGTTGGGCGTGTCTGACGTCAATGCGCTCAAGGCGACTTTTGGCAAAGCCCAAGCCTTGGTGGCTGGCGTTGATTTGGCCAAAGAATGGGCCAACCGACCCGGCAACTACGCTACCCCCAGCATGTTGGCCGACGTGGCCAAACAACTCGGCAAACACCGCCGCATGGCCGTTGACGTGCTGACCGAGCGGCAGATTGCCGCCCTGGGCATGGGGTCGTTTTTGTCGGTGGCGCAGGGGTCCAAAGAACCGCCTCGCTTCATGGTGCTCAAGTACACCGGCGCCGCCAAGGGTGAGGCACCTACCGTGCTGGTGGGCAAGGGCATCACGTTTGACACCGGTGGCATTTCGCTCAAACCCGGCGCCGAGATGGACGAGATGAAGTACGACATGTGCGGGGCCGCCAGCGTCTTGGGTGTGTTCCGCGCGCTGGCTGACATCCAGCCCAACATCAACGTGGTGGGGTTGATCCCCAGTTGCGAAAACATGCCCGACGGCAAAGCCATCAAGCCGGGCGACGTGGTGCGCAGCATGAGCGGGCAAACCATCGAGATCCTCAACACCGATGCCGAGGGTCGACTCATCTTGTGTGATGCCTTGACCTACGCCGAGCGCTTCAAACCCAAAGCGGTGGTTGACATTGCCACGCTCACGGGCGCTTGTGTGATCGCACTCGGTGCGGTGCGCAGTGGCATGTTTGCCACCGACGATGCCCTGGCGCAGGCGCTGTTGAGTGCTGGCGAGGCCGCACAAGACCTGTGCTGGCGCATGCCCCTGGACGACGACTACGCCGATGGCCTCAAGAGCAACTTTGCCGATGTGGCCAACGTTGGTGGGCGGGCGGGTGGGGCCATCACGGCAGCTAAATTCCTTCACCGCTTTGCCAAAAAATACCCCTGGGCCCACCTGGACATCGCAGGCACAGCCTGGAAGAGCGGTGCAGCCAAAGGCGCCACGGGTCGGCCTGTAGGCTTGCTGTTGGAATACCTGCTGCAACAAGTGCCCGCCGTGGAGCCTGTCAAGCCTGTTGCTGTGAAGGCGCCAGCCCGTAAATCAGCCCCTAAACCCGCGCGCACCGCACCAAGCAAGGGATGAACGGAGTGGCCATGACCGAAGTTGCCTTCCATTTCAACGTGCCTGACAAGATGGCCTATGTGTGCCGACTGTTGCGCAAAGCGGTGAATGCGGGGGCGAAAGTTGCGGTCATTGGCGACGAGCCCACCTTGGCCGCACTGGACACGCTGCTCTGGACTTTCGCGCCACACGAGTTCCTGGCCCACTGCAGGGCCGACGCGGCTGCGCCCTTGCTGGCATCCAGCCCTGTCGTCTTGGGTCACCATGCAGATGTGCCTGGCTTGTCGACGTGGCACCACCAGGTGCTGCTCAACCTGGGGTCGTCGGTGCCCGAGGGTTTTGAGCGCTACCAACGCCTGATTGAAATCGTCAGCATTGACGACGATGCCGACCGTGCCGATGCGCGCACCCGCTGGAAACACTACGCGGCCGGTGGTCATCCACTGGTTCGGCACGATCTCGCGCAAACCGCTGCCTGACCCTACTTGATTAACCACCCAAATGTCTTACCCCCCAGCGCCCCCGTACCGCGTGCCGCCCCGCTTTGTGCCCACCCTCACAGAAGTGGTGCAATTGGTGCAGCAGCCCGATATTGCAGATGCGCCCAGTGCAGACACCACCCTGTCGCCGCGCTTGCGCGAAGAAATCGTGCACCGTGTGATGCAGCGCATCGACGCCACCCTGGCCCGCGACCTCAAAGCTGCGGTGGCCGAACTGGTGGTGGCCCACACCCAGTCCTTAGAGCCCTTGCTGCGGGAAGAGATTGAGCGTGCCGTGCGCCGCAGCGTCGAGCTGGCCGTGTCCGCAGAATTGCGCGACAGTGCACTTTGACGCTGGTCAAAACTTGGTGGGATCCCCCTAATCTTTCTCCGACCTAGCGTGTTCCCTAGTGTTGCGGCCCGAAAATTGCGATATGTTCCAGGGCGTTGAGTATTCAATACACTTTCAACTTTTCTAGGCCATCCTGAAACTGGAGTTTTTTTATGCAATTCAAATTGAAACTGACTGTCGCAGCAACCGTTGCCGCCTTCGCAGGCTTTGCTGCCGCGCAAGACGTTCAAGTCGTGAAGATCGGTCACGTTGCTCCCTTGTCTGGTGCACAAGCGCACTACGGCAAAGACAACGAAAACGGTGTTCGCATGGCCATTGAAGACCTCAATGCCCAAGGCGTGACCATTGCTGGTAAAAAAATCCGCTTTGAAATCGTTGCCGAAGACGACGCGGCTGATCCCAAGCAAGGCACTGCCGCCGCACAAAAACTGTGTGACGCCAAAGTGGCTGGCGTGGTGGGCCACTTGAATTCCGGCACCACCATCCCTGCGTCCAAGGTGTACAACGATTGCGGCATCCCCCACGTGACGGGCGCGGCAACCAACCCCAACCTGACCAAGCCTGGCTACAAGACCACCTTCCGCATCATCGCCAACGACAACGCCTTGGGCGCTGGCCTGGCCTTCTACGCGGTTGATGCCCTCAAGCTGAAAAAAGTCGCCATCATTGACGACCGTACCGCTTACGGCCAAGGCGTGGCTGACGTGTTCAAAAAGACGGCTGCTTCCAAAGGCATCCAGATCGTTGACGAGCAGTTCACCACCGACAAAGCCACCGATTTCATGGCCATCTTGACCGCCATCAAGTCCAAAGGCCCTGACGCCATCTTCTTCGGCGGCATGGACCCCCAAGCTGGCCCCATGCTGCGCCAGATGGAGCAACTGGGCTTGAGCAACGTCAAGTACTTTGGCGGCGACGGCATCTGTACCGCTGAAGTGGCCAAGCTGGCTGCTGGCGCCAAGACGCTGGACCACGTGGTGTGTGCCGAAGGCGGCGCATCGTTGGCCAAAATGCCTGGCGGCACCGCTTGGAAGGCCAAGTACGATGCCAAGTACCCAGGTCAGTTCCAGGTGTACAGCCCTTACACCTATGACGCTACGTTCGTGTTGGTCGACGCCATGAAGCGTGCCAACTCCACTGACCCCAAGGTCTACACCGCCAAGATCGGTGAAACCAACTTCAAAGGCGTGACCTCCACCATCGCTTTTGAACCCAACGGCGAACTGAAGAACCCAGCCATGACCTTGTACGTCTACAAAGACGGCAAGAAATCTGCGCTGAACTGATCTGCTTCAGCCTCTTTCTGAAAGCCACCGCAAGGTGGCTTTTTTCATGGTTAAACTGACTGCACCATGGTTTACCTCACCGCCATCATCGTGCTTGGGCTTGTGGTTGCTGGCGTGATTTGGGGCATGCCCTCACGCCGCGCGACCACTGTGGTTGCAGACCACCTTCGGGTGTCCAACGCCCGCTTTGAAGTCTCGGTCAATCAAGATGCTGAAACCATCACGGTGCGTGCCAATGAAGCGGTGCACCGCACACCCTCGTCGCAGGGTGATGCACTGTCCGCGAAACCCGTTGACCTCACCTTTCCCGCAGCAGGTTTTCGCTTGACCATTGAACCTGAACTGCGCGAATCCCGCGTGCCCAACCGGCGTCGTGCACCTCGCACGCCCGACGTGTACACCCTGCACAACGTGAAATCAGGTCATGCCCATTCCCAGTCGAGCCCAACCGGCCCTGGGGCACCTCAGGGGCACACCGAACCCACGGGTCTCTCTACCCTGGTGTTCCAGTCGTTGCGCCACCCACTCGCTGCCGCCAACTCTGAACTGGCGCAAGACAAAGACGAGGTCATTGTTGCCCACGTGACCCAAGCCGAGGCTGACGCGTTCGCACGGCGTTTTACCGACATCGCCCAATGGGTCCGCCGCATGGAAGTCGCGTTGGAAGAGCGCCTGGCTGCCGTGGTGCGCGCGCGTTACCAAGCGAAAGTGAAAGCCGAAAAAGCCCTCTCAAGTTTGCTGCCGCAGAGTGATTTTCCCGTGCTGCACAAGGCCATGGACTTTGACGAAGACGGCCGTCTGCGCTGGGCCATTCAGTTGGGCAGCCAAGGCCGCTGCTGGATCTATGCCGATGGCAAGGTTTACCAAGGCCCGCTTGCGGGTGGCAAGGCTACCCTGGTAGACGATGCGGTCGAGGTCATGGTGCGTGATGCCAAGTGGGAAACCAGTTATTTCTCGCGCCGCAAAATGCGCGTGTTCACTGGTGACAGTCGGGCGCAGCAGCAAGAATGGTGTGACCGCATCAACGCCCTGGCAGAACTCAAGCCTCGCGCACTCACCGTGTCGTCGCACCCTGATTTTTAAGAAGCAGCCACCATGTCCGTTTTGACCGAAGAGCAAGCCCGGGGTTACATGCACAAGCTGCTGGCCGCCATGAGCCAGGCCGGTGGTTCAGATTTGTTCATCGCGCACGACTTCCCGCCCAGCATGAAAGCGAATGGCAGCATGCAGCCGCTCTCAGGCCAAAAGCTCACCGGTGAGGTCACCCAAGCCCTGGCCAACGCGATGATGAACGAGCGCCAGCGCGCCGAGTTCGCCAAAGACCTCGAATGCAACTTTGCCATCAGCCTGCCGGGCGTCTCCCGGTTTCGGGTGAACGTTTACGTGCAACAGCAAAACGTGGCCATGGTGATCCGCACCATCGCATCCGAGATCCCTAACTTTGACAAACTGGGCCTGCCCTCGGTGCTGCAAGAAGTCATCATGAACAAGCGCGGCTTGGCCTTGGTGGTGGGCGGCACCGGCTCGGGCAAGTCCACCACACTGGCCGCCCTGATTGACCACCGCAACACCCATTCAGCAGGCCACATCATCACCGTGGAAGACCCGGTGGAATACGTGCACCAGTCCAAAAAATCGCTGGTCAGCCACCGCGAGGTTGGGGTTGACACGCATTCTTGGCACCATGCGCTGAAGAACACCCTGCGCCAAGCGCCCGATGTGATTTTGATCGGTGAAATCCGTGATGCCGAAACCATGGAACACGCGATTGCGTTCGCAGAAACCGGTCACCTCTGCCTGGGCACGCTGCACGCCAACAGCGCCAACCAGGCCATCGACCGCATCATCAACTTCTTTCCTGACGAGCGGCGCAACCAGCTGCTGATGGACTTGTCGGCCAACCTGCGTGCCATCGTGTCGCAACGCTTGGTGCGCACCGAAGACGGCAAAGGCCGCAAAGCCGCCATTGAAGTGCTGCTCAACACCCCGACCGTGGCCGAGCGCATTTTCAAAGGCGCGTTTGGTGACCTCAAAGGGGTGATGGAAAAATCCCGTGAACTGGGCATGCGCACCTTCGACTGGGCCTTGTTTGACCTCTACAACGAAGGCCACATTTCTTACGAAGAAGCCATACGCAACGCCGACTCGGCCAACGAATTGCGCCTCAACCTCAAGCTGCGCAGCCGTCGCGGCGAGCCTGCCAGTGCACCCGGTGCTGATTTGTCGTTTGACCGCGCCCTGACCGCCGAAGAGCTCGAAGCCCAACGCGTGCAAGAGCTGGCCCGCCAACAAGCGGTGCGCCGCGCCCTGGAAGACAAAGAGCTTGAACGGCTGCAACAGGCCAAGCTCGCAGGCCTCAAGTAACTGCCACCGACTGCCAAGTCCCCTGGGGCAAGCCGTCCAGGGTGTAC
>CAZHDP010000144.1:0-7957 GCA_964531605.1 uncultured Burkholderiaceae bacterium
ATCTGGATCTGCCCGCCAATCAGGTCCGTCAGCCCTTGCGATGCCCCCTTGTAGGGAATGTGGGTGAACCGGGTGTTGGCTGTTTTTTGGAACTGCTCGATGGCCAGGTGCGCGACGGTGCCACTGCCTGAGCTGGCGTAGTTCAAGGCTTCAGGTTTGGCTTTGGCCGCGGCCACCAAGTCGGCCAGCGTTTTGTAGGGTGAGTCGGTGGCCACCACAATGGCCAGGGGTGCGCTGGCCACCAGGCCGACAGGCACCAAGTCTTTTTCCGGCTTGTAGGGCAATTTGGGGTACAGGGTCGCGTTGATCGCCAAGTTGCTGGTCTGTCCGAGCACCAAGGTATAGCCGTCAGGCGCGGCCTTGGCCGCGGCGTCCACGCCCAGGTTGCCGCCAGACCCTGGCTTGTTTTCGATGACGATGCTCCAGCCCTGCTGGGATGCAACCTTGTTGGCCACTTCACGGGCAATGATGTCGGTGCCCCCACCGGGAGGGAACGGCACAATCAGTTTGATGGCTTTGGCCGGGTAGGTCTGCGCCCATGCGGCAGGTGCGCCCCATGAACAGGCGCAGAGCAGCGCCAAAGCAAGGGGACGTGTGATCAGATTGATCGGTGAAATTTGCATGTCGTTTGTCTCCAAAGTGGCCGGTAGGCCTGGTGTGGCTGCAGACTGTAGGGCTTTGTTTCACTGCATACAATGGCGTTTCACAAAATAAACTGCGTTTCACGCTGTGCAACATGGTCGCTCGCCAACCTCTTGACGCCCCTTTGCCATCCACCACCGCACCCCAGGGTCTTGACAGCCCATCGGCGGCTTCTGGGGTGATTGCCGTGACCCGTGCCCTGCAGGTCATGGAGGCCTTCAGGGTTGAGGAATCTCAACTCAGTCTTGCAGAAATGAGCCGTCGCACCGCGATGCACAAAACCACCGTGTTGCGACTGGCCCGCACGCTCGCGCAGTCTGGCTACATGGTGCAATGCGACGACGGGGAATGGCGCCTGGGCCCCGCTGCGGGCTGGCTGGGCATGCGCTATCAGTCTGGCTTTGATGTCAACAACGTGGTGGAGCCTACGCTGCGCGAGCTGTCGAGGTTGACCGGCGAAAGTGCCTCTTTCTACGTGCGAGAAGGTGACATACGCGCCTGTATTTCGCGGGTCGAGGGGCCACAGGCCGTGCGCCACCATGTGCGCATTGGCGAGCGTTTGCCGCTCAACAAGGGCGCCCCCGGCAAAGTGATCTTGGCCTTCTCTGGCGAGCAAGGGTCCGAATACGAAACCATACGCCAACGGGGATACCACATGTCCATGGGCGAGCGCGAACCTGAGGTGAGCAGTGTGTCAGCCCCTGTGTTTGGCTTGAACTGGCGGCTGCTGGGGTCCATGTGCATCTCTGGCCCCACCGCCCGCTTGGGGCGAGCCACGCTGGAAACCCACGCGTCTGCGGTCATCCATGCGGCGAACACACTGTCTTATGCGCTGGCAGGCAGCCGTTCGCGAGCGACACCCAAGGTGGTCTCGACCTGGCATCCCTGAGCTACTAACACCCATTGAGGCTGACAACCGTCAGCATTTTCCCTGACATCACACGTCATCAACTCGTCATACCATCAGACCACAACATCAGCTTAAGAGGTTTTGGTTTTATGAGCACGTCGATTGCATTGTTTGGCGCCGGTGGAAAAATGGGCGCCCGTTTGTCTAAAAATCTGATGGGTTCGGCCTATCAGGTGCGCCACGTGGAAGTGGGCGAAGTGGGCCGCCAGCGCTTGAGGGACGAACTGGGCATCGAATGCCAGAGCTTGGACGATGCGTTGAACGGCGTGGACGTGGTCATCTTGGCCGTGCCCGATACCTTGATCGGCAAATTGGCGGCAGACATTGCCCCCAAACTGAAGGCGGGCACCATGGTCATGACGCTGGACGCGGCAGCGCCCTTTGCTGGCCACTTGCCCAAGCGCGATGACCTGACCTATTTCGTCGCCCACCCCTGCCACCCCACCATCTTCAGCCCAGAAGTGCACACCCCTGGCGCGCCTGACTACTTTGGCGGCGTGACGGCACCCCAGTCCATCGTCAGCGCCCTGATGCAAGGGCCCGACAGTGCGTTTGCGCTGGGCGAGGACATTGCCAAGACGATTTACCAACCGATCTTGCGCTCTTACCGCGTGACGGTGGAGCAGATGGCTTTGCTGGAACCTGGTTTGTCTGAAACCGTGTGCGCCACCTTGCTCGACGTGATGCGCGAGGCCATGGACGAAGTGGTGTCACGCGGCGTACCCGCCGAAGCAGCACGCGACTTTTTGCTGGGCCACATGACGATTTTGTCTGCGGTGATCTTCAAACAAATCCCCGGGCAATTCTCAGACGCTTGCAACAAGGCCATCACCTTTGGCAAACCGCGTTTGATGCGAGACGACTGGAAGAAAATTTTCGACCGCGAAGAAATTGCCGACAGCATCGAGCGGATCACCTGAGTTTGCAAAGCGGTCTACCGCAACACATTTCACCCCAACCACCTCAACAGAAGGAGACAACATGTTCAACCCCAAACTGCTGCGTTTGATCCCCGTCGCGGCCACCCTGGCGATGGCATCGCTGGGCGCGCAAGCCCAAACGGTTTTGAAAATCGGTTACACCGTGCCCAAAGAATCCCACTACGGTGTGGGTGCGACGACGTTTTGTGACGAGATTGAAAAAGGCACACAAGGCCGCTACAAGTGCCAGCATTTCCCCAGCAGCGCCCTGGGTGGTGAACGTGAAATGGTCGAAAGTGCCCAGCTCGGCACCATTGACCTGGTGATGACGTCCACCGGCCCCGTGGGCAACTTTGTGCCCGAAACCAAGATCGTGGACATCCCCTTCCTGTTCCGCGATTACGACCACGCACGCAAAACGCTGGACGGCCCCATCGGCCAAGACATCCTGACCAAATTCCCCGCCAAAGGCTTGGTGGCATTGGCTTGGACCGAAAACGGCTTTCGCCACATGACCAACAGCAAGCGTCCGATGATGCAAGCCACCGACGCCAGCGGTCTGAAGATGCGCACAATGGAAAACAAGGTGCACATGGACGGCTACAAAACCATGGGCATCCAACCCACGCCGATGGCCTTCCCTGAGGTGTACGGTGCCTTGCAACAAGGTGTGATCGACGGCCAAGAGAATCCCATCCCCGTGATCTTGTCGGCCAAGCTGTACCAGGTTCAAAAGTACCTGTCACTCACCGGGCACGTCTACTCACCCGCCCTGCTGATCATGTCTGGCGTGACCTACAAAAAGGTCAGTGACGCCGACAAAAAGGTGTTTGCCGAAGCTGCCAAACACGCAGCCACCGCCCAGCGTAAACGCGTGAACGAGGACGAGGCCAATGGCATTGCCAAGCTCAAGGCCGAAGGCATGCAAGTGGCTGAAAAAGTCGATGGCGACAGCTTCCGCAAAGCGGTAACTGCGGCCATGCCAGGCTACGCCAAAGAGTTTGGCGCGGACAAAATCGCTGCCATTCAAGCCGTGAAGTAAACAGAAAGGCAAAGCAGTGGGCGAACGCATACACGCGACCTATTGGTTGGAAACGGGCGACGACCCACTGCGTGCTGCAGAAGTGATTGCCGGTGAGCAGTCGAGCGGCACTTTCCTCAAACTGGCCAACGAAACCCCTGAGCTCAAAGCGCGTTCAGGGGCCCAGGTCGAACAATTGACCGTGCTGGGCACCGTGCCCGGCCCAAGCTTGCCGGGCGGCCTGTCGTCCAAGACGCACACCCAGTGCACCTTGGAACTGTCGTGGCCCATCGAGAACATCGGCCCCTGCCTGCCCAATTTGATGTCTACGGTGGCGGGCAACCTGTTTGAACTGCGACAGGTCTCGGGCCTGCGCTTGCTCGACCTGGCGCTGCCTGCGTCGTTTGCAAGCGCCTACCAGGGGCCTGCCTTTGGCATGCCGGGCACGCGCCGTTTGAGTGGCGTCACAGACGGCCCACTGATAGGCACCATCATCAAACCCAGCGTGGGGTTGAACCCTTCTGAGACCGCCGAGCAGGTGCAGCTGCTGGTCGACGGGGACATTGATTTCATCAAAGACGACGAGTTGCAGGCCGATGGCCCACATTGCCCGTTCGACGAACGCGTCACCCGCGTGATGCGTGTGGTCAATGAGGCTGCACAGAAGTCTGGGCGCAAGGCCATGGTGGCCTTCAACATCACTGGCGACCTGGAACAAATGAAACGCCGCCACGACCTGGTACTGGCCCAGGGTGGCACCTGTGTGATGGTGTGCGTCAACTCGGTGGGTCTCGTGGGCGTGACCGAACTCCGCAAGCACAGTGCCTTGCCTTTGCATGCCCACCGTGCAGGGTGGGGCTACCTGAGCCGCAGCCCTCAACTGGGTTGGGACTTTGCCGCATGGCAACAGCTGTGGCGCTTGGCTGGTGTAGACCACCTGCACGTGAACGGCTTGCGCAACAAGTTCAGCGAGCCAGACGAGGTGGTGGTGCACGCGGCCCGGTCTGTGGTGCGCCCCCTGTTCGCAGACCATCCGATGACGGTGGCCCCTGTGTTCAGCTCTGCGCAAACCGGCCTGCAAGCCCACGACACCTATGCCGCTGTGGGCAACGCTGACCTGATCGTGACGGCTGGTGGCGGCATCTTTGGTCACCCCGACGGCGTGGCCGCAGGCGTGACAGCCTTGCGCCAAGCCTGGGACGCCGCCATCAGTGGCACACCCTTGACGCAACATGCCCAACACCACCCCGAATTGCAACGCGCCTTGACGTTCTGGTAAGGCCTTTGTCCACCGCTGCTTGAGAGCCATGAACACCATCCCGCTTGCAACCTCTTCATCACCGTGGCCCGAGGGCTTGTTGCTGACTTACTACGGTGATGACTTCACCGGCAGCACTGATGTGATGGAAGCCTTCACCGCAGCGGGCGTGCCCACGGTGCTGTTCCTGCAGGCACCGCAACCGAAAGACCTGGTGCGTTTCCCACACATGCGCTGTGTGGGTTTGGCAGGACAATCGCGCAGCCAGTCTCCGGCGTGGATGCAAACCCATTTGAAGACAGCGCTGGCGAGTCTGGCCCAACTCAACGCGCCCATCCTGCACTACAAAGTGTGCTCCACCTTCGATTCCTCACCGACCTCAGGTTCTATCGGGCAGGCCATCGACATTGGCGTGACATTGGCCCGCGAAAACTGGTCTCCGATGGTCGTCGGAGCGCCCCGTTTGCAGCGCTATCAGGTGTTTGGCCACCTGTTCGCGGCAGCGGCGGGTGAGGTTTACCGCATCGACCGTCATCCCACGATGTCGCGCCACCCCGTGACGCCCATGGATGAAGGGGATCTGCGCGTCCACTTGTCGAAACAGACACAGCGGCGCATTGCCTTGATTGACATGGCCCAGATCGCCGCAGGCACCAGCCAAACACGGCTGGAGGGCCTGGCCGCAGACGACCAACCCGTGGTGATGATCGATGTGGCCGACGCGGCCACCCAATGCGAGGCCGGTCGACTGGTGTGGGAAAACCGCGGACGGGGGCTGTTCACGGCTTCCTCCTCGGGGCTGCAATATGCCCTGGCGGCCTACTGGCGCAGCCTGGGCCTGCTGCCCGAAACGCCCAGCCTGCCCTCGCCCCCTGCGGTGGACCGCATTGCCATCGTGAGCGGCAGTTGCTCACCGATGAGTGGTCTGCAAATCCAATGGGCACAAGATAACGGCTTTCACACCGCACGCCTGGACATTGGCCGCTGCCTGGACCCCACCTTGCGCGCTGACGAAGTTGAAGAGCGTGTCAGCGCGGCCGTGGGCCAGCTTGCCTTGGGGGTATCCACCGTGGTGTATTCCGCGCAAGGACCTGACGACCCAGCGGTGACCGGTTTTGATGCGCTGGCCCAAGCGGCCGATCTGGGCCGCGAGGAAGCTGCTCGCCTGATCGGCGAGACCTTGGCAGAAATCATGCGACAGATCTTGGACCAGTCTGCGGTGCGACGTATCGTCGTGGCCGGCGGTGACAGCTCAGGCGCAGTGGCCAGCCACTTGGGGCTGCATGCGCTGACGGTGGCCGGTGCGTTGGCGCCTGGTGTGCCGCTGTGCAAAGCCTGGTCTCACAACGCGCAACGTGACGGCCTGGAGATCGCGCTGAAAGGCGGACAATTGGGCGCTGTGTCTTTTTATGGAATGGTCCGAGATGGTTGTTGAACAGATCCAGCGCCGCAAGCTGTACCAAGAGGTGGTTGACCGCCTGATGCAGCGCATCGAGGCTGGCACGCTGGCGGTGGGGGACCAATTGCCCTCAGAGCGCGAGCTGATGGAGGTGTATGGCGTGGGCCGTGTGGCTGTGCGTGAAGCCCTGCAGGAAATGGCACGCTCTGGTATCGTTGAGATCTCGCACGGAGAACGCGCCCGAGTCGTGGTCCCCACGGCCAAGTTGCTGATGGGTCAGGTGGCCGAGGGCGCCAAACATTTGCTGCGCATGCAGCCTGAGACGCTGGACCACCTCAAGGAAGCCAGGCTGTTTTTAGAGACAGGCATGGTGCGCATGGCCGCCGAACGCGCCACGCCACAAGACATCGAGCGACTGCAATTGCGTTTGGAAGAACACCGGGCCAGCATGGTCAACCTGGACCAGTTTTTGAACCGCGACATGCTCTTTCACCGCGAAATTGCGGCGATCACCGGTAATCCGATTTTTTCTGCCTCGGTAGAAGCGATGTTCAACTGGGCCAGTGAGTACTACCAGTCGATCGTGCGCGCGCCAGGGGCTGAAGATTTGACCTTGCGTGAGCACCAAGCCATCGTCGACGCCATCGCGGCACACGACCCCGACAAAGCCGCCAGTGCCATGCGTGATCACCTGACCCGCGCCAACGCGCTCTACCAGCAAGTCGGCGTGGTGTGAGTCGATCTGCCTGCCCTCAGGTGCAGGCAGCACTTTACTGAGGTTCGATTTTGGCGTCGTGAATGGCCTTGGCCCACTTGGCTGTTTCTTTGGCACCGCGCTTGGCCAAATCATCTGGTGTGCCCGGTTCCACTGAAAAACCGATCGGCGCAAACTTCTCTTGAAGGTCTTTGCTGTTGGCTGCAGCATTGGCTGCCTGGTTGAGCTTGGCAATCACGTCAGCTGGCGTACCAGCCGGTGCGTAAATCGCAAAATAGGCGATCAGTTCGTAATCCTTCAAGCCCAACGCTTCGTTGACGGTGGGCAGCTCGGGGATGACCGCAGAACGCTTGGTGGACGTGACCGCCAGGCCGCGAATCTTGCCCGCTTTGACCTGAGGCAGCGTGACAGCGAAATCAGCACTGAACATCATCACCTGGCCACCCAACAAATCGGTCATGGCGGCTGGACCACTCTTGTAGGGGATGTTGTTCATCTGAATACCCGCCATGCTGTTCATCATGCTGGCCGAGACCAGTTGTGACGTGCTGGCGCTGGCGAAGGTAATTTCGCCAGGCTTGGCCTTGGCCATGTCCACCAGTTCGCGCAAGGTTTTAGCAGGTACGTTGTTGTTCACCGCAATGATCAGCGGCACTGAACCCAAATAAGCAACGGGCGCAAACGCCGTGTCTTGGTCGTAAGGCAATTTTTTCATCAGGCTCTTGAGCGCCGCATTGGTGCTGTTGGTGCCCATCATCAGCGTGTAGCCATCCGGCGCCGACTTGGCCACGGCATCAGCCCCGAGCATCCCATTCACACCGGCTTTGTTCTCAACCACGATGGCCTGGCCCAACGTCTCAGCCATCTTGGCCGCAAAGGCGCGGCCGATCTGGTCCGTGGCACTGCCTGCGGCGAAGGGCACGATGGCTTTGATCGGCTTGTTGGGGTAAGCCTGACCCATGGCGGTGAACGAGGCGCAGAGCGCGGCTAAAAACACAAGGGCTTTGGACTTCATGGTGATCTCTCTCAAACAAAATACAGGCGGTGAAGCTTATCCTAAGTCACGCGGGACGAATGACCTTGTCGGGTGAC
>CAZHDP010000145.1:0-7917 GCA_964531605.1 uncultured Burkholderiaceae bacterium
GCAACTGGTTGCCTGTGAATGCCTCTGCCCCATTTGTGTTGACCGCGCGCCTGTACTGGCCCAAGCCTGAAGCGCTTGAAGGCCGCTGGCACATGCCCGCAGTGTTGCGTGACGATGAGCAGCCCAGCCGTTGAAAGGTTTGACCATGTCCCTCCAGTCCATGCTCATGCCAACCATCAGCGGATGGTTGCTTTCCCGCGAGCGGGTGCTCAAACGCCGAGCGCGCGCCGAGCGTGAACGTGTACGCGCAGGCAAGCCGCATCAGGTGCTGTACTTTCACCAAGTGGACGATCCCTACAGCGCATTGACAGCTGCTTGCTTGAACCGGTTGCTGAACCGGTATGACATCATTTTGACGCCCCATTTGGTCGGACCCCCACCAGACAATGCGGCCCCTGCCCGAGAGCAATTGGTGGCCTACAGCCGCCGCGACGCCCAGCTGCTGGCCCAGCGTTGGGGGCTGGACTTTGCAGATCCTGGCGCACAACCTTCGCCTCATGCGGTGCTGGAGGCCAGATGCTTGCTGTTGGGGTCGATCCAGGGCGGATCCTTTGCTGAAGCAGCGCCCAAGGTGTCTGCGGCACTTTGGGCGAAGGGGTCACCCGGCTTGACGGGTTTGAGGACGACATTGAACCTGCCTGCTGCGGTGAACGCTTTGACCCGTGCTCACCTTGAACAGCATCACCGCACCTCAGGGGCTTTGCGAGAGCGACTGGGACATTACCTGGGGGCAACGTTTTTTTACGGCGGCGAATGGTATTGGGGGCTGGATCGCCTGCACCACTTGGAGCAGCGTTTGCGGGCGTTGGGGGCCGATCGTTCGCCAGGAGAGGCCGATCTGTTCCCGTTGGCTGCAGACATCACGCAGTGGGTGCCCAAGGCGCATCCGCCGCCGATTGATTTTTACGTGTCTTTGCGCAGCCCGTATTCCGCCATCGTTGCAGAGCGTGTGTTTGCGCTGGGGCGTTTGACGGGGGCTGATGTTCGGCTGAAGTACGTGCTGCCGATGGTGATGCGGGGCCTGCCTGTGCCACGCATCAAGAGAACCTACATCAGCCAGGATGCAGCCCGCGAAGCCCACGCGCGGGGCATCCCGTTTGGTCGACTGAACGATCCCGTGGGGCGACCGACGGAGCGCGGCCTGGCGTTGATCCCCTTGGCAGAGCGCTCAGGGAAAGCACAGGCTTACCTGTTGTCGTTCATGCACGGGGTGTGGGCCGAGGGCTTGGATGCTGGTTCTGACAAAGGGCTGCGAGCGATCGTTGAGCGCTGCGGTCTGGACTGGTCTGCTGCCCAAGAGGCCCTTCGGGATGAAGGATGGCGGGTCAAAGCGGAACAACACAGGGCGGAATTGTGGGCGCTTGGGCTTTGGGGCGTGCCCTCGTTCCGTGTTCGCGACACCGCCGTCTGGGGCCAAGACCGACTCTGGGCCATTGAAGCTGAACTGGCAAAGGAAACATGATGGCATGGTCTGAAAGGGGAGGTTCGGCGCTGAGGTGCCTGGCATGGTCTGTGGGCATGGCGGTGGCCGTGTCCACGGGTGGCGATGCCTTGGCGGTGCCCGACAAACGACCGAACATCGTCTTGCTGGTGGCCGACGACTGGGGGTTTTCAGACCTTGGCAGTTTCGGTGGCGAAATCGCGACCCCTCACCTCGACGCGTTGGCGTTGAGCGGCACCCGCTTTGCCAACTTCCACGTCAGTGCCTCCTGTTCGCCGACACGCGCCATGCTCCTCACCGGCGTGGACAACCACCGCAACGGCGTGGGTAACTTGCGAGAGACCATGCCCCGCGCTCACTTGGGGCAACCAGGGTACCTGGGCTCTTTGAGTGCGAACGTGGTCACGGTTTCGAGTTTGCTCAAAGACAGCGGCTATCGCACCTACGTCGCTGGCAAATGGAACGTTGGCTCCGAGCCTCACAATTTGCCCAACCAGCGCGGATTCGATCGTTCCCTGGTTCAAGGAGATACCGGTTCGGACAATTGGGAGCCTGACAAACGGTATTTGCCGCATGCGGCCAAGGTTTACTGGTTTGAGGACGGCAAAGAAGCCGTCATGCCCAAGACGTATTACTCCTCGGAGTACTTTGTTGACAAAACCATAGGCTACATCCAATCTGGTGCCCAAAGTGGGCAACCTTTTTTTGCGTATGTGGGCTTTCAGGCCAACCATGTGCCTGTGCAAGCCCCCCAGGCCTTCGTTGACAACTACAAAGGCCGTTACGCCCAGGGCTGGACCGCATTGCGCCAGCAACGACGCGATCGTGCTGCGGTCCAAGGTGTGGTGCCCCCGAATGTGCCGATGGTGACCCTGTCTACCACCGCCAATTGGGACAGTTTGACCGACAAAGAACAGGCCTACCAAGCACGGCGCATGGAGGTGTACGCCGCCATGGCCGAGGCCATGGACCACCATGTGGGTCGCCTTGTCTCGCACTTGAAACAAACGGGACAATTTGACAACACGGTCTTTGTGTTTTTGTCTGACAACGGTGCGGAGGGGGCCGACTACGCAGATGCACGGTTGTGGTTGGCCACACAGTACACACAAGACATGGACCGGCTGGGTGGCCAGGGTGCTTATGTGTTCACTGGGCCATCATGGGCAAGCGCATCAGTGTCGCCGCTGAACACCTATAAGTTTTACGCGGGTGAAGGCGGCTTGCGCGTACCGATGGTGATTGCCGGTGTGAAGGGCGATCAGCCTCGACGCATTGTTCAGTCCTTGACCCATGTGACCGACATCGTGCCGACGCTGCTCGATGTGGCAGGCGTGTCCCACCCTGGCTCGCATTACCGGGGGCAGTTCGTCGAGGCAATGGCAGGCCGCAGTTTGTTGCCGGTGATCCGTGGTGAGACGGACGCTGTAAGAGGGCCACAAGACACCTTGGGGCATGAGTTGTCGGGCAACCAAGCGTTGTTCAAGGGTGATTTGAAATTGGTCAAAAACCTCCCCCCGGTGGGGGACGGCTTGTGGCACCTGTATGACATCCGCAAAGACCCTGGTGAAACACAAGACTTGCAGCAGCAGATGCCTGATGTCTTCCAATCGATGCAGCAGGACTATGCTGCTTATGCCAAAGCACATGGCGTGTTGGCCATGCCAGAGGGGTACGACCCGATGCGGCAGGTGGTGATCAACAGCATCCTCAACTACTGGTACCCGACCTACTGGCGGCATGTGTCAGGCGTGGTCCTCACCATGGTCCTGGCGACGGTGTGGTACGTCGCCAGACGACGTGCCCGCCGCAAGGTGACCGCACCAATCTCGCCATCAACATCGCCACCAACTTCGCCACCAACTTCGCCTTCGCCATGAGCAAAACCATTCTGATCACAGGGGCTGGCACGGGCATCGGCCGGGATACCGCTTTTGCACTGGCTGCCCGTGGGCACCGTGTATTTGCCACCACCGAGCGCCAAGATCAAGCCGATCGGTTGCAGGCTGAATGCGCCGCCTTGGCCAAGGGCGTGACGGTGTTCAAGCTCGACATCACCTCGGAGACCGACCGTGCGCAAGTGCTGTCTTTGCCGCTGGACGTGTTGATCAACAACGCTGGCGTAGGCGATTCCGGTTCATTGGCCGAAGTGGACATAGACAGGATACGTGCTATTTTTGAAGTGAACGTGTTTTCCACACTGGCGCTGACCCAGCTGGTGTTGAAGGGCATGATCGCCCGTCGATCCGGTACGGTGCTACTGGTCAGTTCAGTCGCAGGAAGGCTGCCTGTGCCCTTTTTGATGCCTTATTCCATGAGCAAGTTTGCACTGTCAGCCGCAGGTGCAGGACTCCGCTCGGAGTTGGACGCTCTGGGCTGCAACGTGCACGTGGCGCTGATCGAGCCGGGCGCAATTCACACGGGTTTCAACCAGGCCATGACGGACCGCAAGTACGCGTGGATGGCCCAGGGTTCCTACTTTCAAGGCATGGCGGCGACGCTCAAAGCACAAGAGCGACGCACCTTTGGCCTGTTGGAGGCCAAGACCACGGCATCCATCGTGGCGCAGATCGTCAAGGCGTCGGAAGCCCGCCGACCTGCGCTGCGCTATGTGGCCCCGCGCCTTCAGGGTTGGTTGGTTCGACTCGCGCGGATCGCGGGTGCATAGGAGTCACAGTGAAATCTTTGAACATCTGGAAATGGGTGGCCTTGTGTGCGACGACACTTGCAGTGGTCGCCTACGTGTGGCGTGTGCCATTGAGCTTGCGAGTGGCCGAGCGGGTGGCCAGTCACCGGCTGTCGGTAGACCCCATTGCCGCGTTACCCGATGGGCTGCATGTGGGGGTGTGTGGCTCTGGTTCGCCGTTTCCTGACGACAAGCGGGCGGGGCCGTGCACCTTGGTGGTGGCGGGCAAGCGATTGTTCGTGTTCGACGCTGGCAGCGGGAGCGTCAAAAACATCGGCAAACTGGGCTTCAGCCATGGCCGGATTGAAGCGATTTTTTTGACCCACTTTCATTCTGACCACATCGATGGTCTGGGTGAGTTGCTGCTGCAGCGATGGGCCTCGGCGGCCCACACTGTGCCCGTCGATGTTCATGGGCCGCTGGGGGTTGATCAAATCGTGGATGGGCTGATGCAGGCGTATGCCCAAGACCGGTACTACCGCGTCACACACCATGGTGACGCCACCGTGCCGTCCAGCGGTTTTGGTGCCTCAGCAAAGCCTTTTCAGATGGGGGAGGGCTTGGGCCAACAACGGGTGTTGATCCAGGATCCGGACCTGCAGATTTCGGCGTTCAACGTGGACCATGCACCGGTTCATCCCTCGGTGGGTTACCTCATTCGCTACAAAGGGCGCAGCGTGGTGCTCAGCGGCGACACGAAACAGTCCAAAGCCATTGAGTTGGTCGCCCAAGGGGCGGATGTGTTGGTCCATGAGGCGTTGTCTCCCGCCTTGGTCGAGGTACTCAAAAAGGGAGCTACCCAGGCAGGCCGCGCCAATTTGGTCAAAATTTTCGAGGACATCGTGGACTACCACACCACCCCTGAGCAAGCGGCACAGACTGCCAAAGCAGCGCAAGTGCGCTTCTTGTTGCTCAACCACATTGTTCCTGCCTTGCCCTTGCCAGGGCTTGAAACCGCTTTTTTGGGCAATGCGGGTCAGGTGTACGACGGCCCCATCCGCATTGCGCATGATGGCGACTTTTTGACGCTGCCGGTAGGGGGAACCGCCGTGAACGTCAGCAGTCGATTTTGAGAGGTATTTTCATGACGTCCGTGAGACCCTTGCCCACTGTGTCCCAGCTCTTGCGCACGCCAGAGGAACGCTTTGCGGGGCTGACAGATTTTCCTTACACACCGCGCTACACCGAGGTAGGCGGCGTTCGCATTGCCTGTATCGATGAAGGTCCTCAAGACGCTCCCGTGGTCTTGCTGATGCACGGTGAGCCCACCTGGTCGTACCTGTACCGCAAGATGATTCCTGTGTTCATGCAAGCAGGTGTTCGGGTGGTCGCACCTGATTTGGTCGGTTTTGGCCGTTCAGACAAGCCAGCCAAGCGTGCCGACTACACCTACCACCATCACGTGCAGTGGATGACGGCCTGGATGGAAGCGAATGAGCTGCAAGGCGTGACACTGTTTTGTCAGGACTGGGGTTCTCTGGTCGGACTGCGCATGGTCGCCGAGTTGCCAGATCGGTTTGACCGCATCGTGTTGGCCAATGGGGGCTTGCCCACTGGCGAGACGCCTTTGCCTTGGGCTTTCAAACTGTGGCGAGCCTTTTCGATGTTCAGCCCATGGTTTCCGATCGGCCGCATTGTGAACGCGGGTTGCGTGACCTCGCTTTCACCGCAAGAAGTGGCCGCTTACGATGCGCCATTTCCCAGCGCCAAATTTCGGGTGGCCGCCAGGGTGTTTCCCTCTCTGGTGCCCGCCACACCGCAAGACCCCGAGTTTGAACATAACCAACGGGCATGGGCTTTGTTTCGAAACTGGCATAAGCCGTTTTTGACCTTGTTCAGTGACAGAGACCCGATCACCCGAGGGGGCTACAAGGTATGGCAGGCCGATGTGCCTGGCGCACAAGGTCAGCCACATCAAAAAACGCGCGGTGCAGGGCATTTTTTGCAAGAAGACCAAGGCGAATGGTTGGCCCATGCTGTTTTGAAATTCATGCGTTGAGGTAACCTCACCCCCTCTGAAAGCGATCCTGATCACCTGAAACGGCGAGGGCCCTGTATGTCCACGATGTTGCGTCAAATCTCGGAATTGCCTGGACCTGCAGGCTGGCCCCTGTTGGGGAATCTGCCCCAGATCAAGCCTGAGCGATTTCACCTGCAACTGAGCCGGTGGGCGATGCAATTTGGCCGGTACTACCAAATTCGCCTAGCCGATCGGCACATGTTGGTGGTGGCCGACCATGAAGCGGTGGCCACGATGCTGCGTGACCGGCCAGAGGGTTTTCGCCGCACCGAACGGTTGGAAGGCATAGGCCGCGAAATGGGTTTGCAGCCCGGCTTGTTCGGTGTCAACGGGGAAGACTGGAAGCGTCAGCGGCGCATGGTCATGGCAGCTTTTGCGCCAGGGCATGTGAAGGCCTACTACCCGTCGTTGGTGAAGTGCGGCGACAGGCTTCTCCAGCGTTGGACACTCGCGGCACAGGCAGGTACCACCATCGACTTGCAAGCTGACCTTATGCGTTTCACGGTGGACGCCATCGCCGGGCTTGCTTTTGGCACCGACGTGAACACCTTGGAGTCAGACGACGACATCATCCAGCGGCACCTCGACAAAATCTTTCCCAAGCTGTTCACCCGGATGATCTCGGCCGTTCCCTATTGGCGCTTTTTCAAATTGCCCTCAGACCATGCGTTGGACCGCGCATTGCGCGAGGTCAACAAGGCCATTGAAGGGTTCATCGCCCATGCCCGTCACAGCCTGGCAACAGAGCCTGAGCGGCGCTTGGCGCCTCACAATTTGCTGGAAGCCATGGTCGTCGCCGCAGACGAACCTGACAGCGGCATCGACGATGACCAGGTGGCTGGCAACGTGCTGACCATGCTGCTGGCGGGTGAGGACACCACGGCCAACACCTTGGCGTGGTGCATCTGGTTGTTGCACACCCACCCTGCGGCGTTGGCCAGAGCCCAGGCGGAAGTTCGCCAGGTGATGCGTGACGGTGGACCCGTGACCCTCGCGCACTTGGAGCAACTCGACTTCGTTGAAGCCTGCATGAATGAGACCATGCGCCTGAGGCCGGTTGCACCACAGCTGCCTTTGCAAGCCTTGAAAGACACGGTGTTAGGCAATGTGCGGGTGCCTGCGGGCACTGTGGTGATGGGCCTGCTGCGGCACGACAGCGTTGACGATGCTTTTGTGCCTGAAGGCGCCTCTTTCAAGCCCGAGCGCTGGCTTGGTGAGTCAGGCCTTTCGGCAGGGGACGCCAAGCGGATTTCCATGCCCTTTGGTGCAGGGCCACGCATGTGTCCGGGTCGCTACCTGGCGTTGCAAGAGATGAAAATGGTGTTGCTCGTTTTGTTGAACCACTTCGAGATTGCTTCCCTCACCGCGCCAGGGGGTGAGCCCGCAGAACGCTTGATGTTTGCGATGGCACCGGTAGGGCTTCAGATGCGTTTGCGCCCGCGCTTGACGCCATGATGCTGCGATAGACCCACTGGTTGTGGGCATAACACCCGCAGGTTGCCTTCAGTAAGCCTGATCGGTCAGTGACCATGATGTGGCCACGGTTGTAGCGGATCAACCCACGATCCTGAAGCTGACCGGCTGCCACAGTCACACCAGCCCGGCGGACGCCGAGCATGTTGGCGAGTGTTGTGTGGGTCATCAAAATGTCTGGTGATCGTGTGCGATCCTGGCACATCAGCAAATAGCGAGACAGCCGCTGAGATACCGTATGGAACCGACTGCAGGCGACCAACGTACCCAGTTGCGCCAGCTCAACGTACAAAAATC
>CAZHDP010000146.1:0-7881 GCA_964531605.1 uncultured Burkholderiaceae bacterium
CATTGAACTCGATGTGCCGAACCGCAAACTGCACCTTCACATCAGCGACGAAGAATTGGCCGCCCGCTTGGCCAAATGGGTGCAACCCAAACCACCAATGGATTCAGGCTACTGGAAGTTGTACGTAGACCACGTGCTGCAAGCCGACGAAGGCGTGGACTTGGACTTCCTCAAGGGCAAACGCGGCAGTTTCGTGCCGCGCGACAACCACTGAAAATGCTGGCTAAAAGTGGGTGCTGATGGCGCCAGTGACAGCCCAGTCGCTGCGCGCCAATGCCATCCAACGCCACTTGTCGAACGTGGTGCAAGGGTGAGAGATGCCGAGCCCGACCCGGTCGCCCACGTTCACTGGCACGCCTTCGGGATCGAACCGCAGGTAGGCATGCTGGTCGTTCAACGCACTGATCGACCAAGTCGATGGGGCCGTGTCGGCCTGCATGCTGCCCAGAGGCGCATGGTGGATGGGCACGGGCATTTGTTGGTCAAACGAAATGTCCCGTCGACCACAGCTCAACAAGGCCAAACCAGGCTCGGGTACAGATTGCACTTGGGTCCAAATGCAAAGGGCTGGTTGCAGTGAGTCGTTCAACTGCTCACGCTGCTCGACCAAAGACAAAAAGCGGGCGTAATTGCCATGGTCGTGGGTGAGGTAACAGCCTGAGCGCAGCACACCACGCACGGGCGTCTTGGTCGATTGCATCTGCAGCAAAGGCACGACCAAATCAAACACAGCAGAACCGCCCGCGCTGACGATCAGCTCGTCACCGTCGAACAAACCGTCCGCATCACATTGGCGAACCACCGCGCTGACCCGCCTCACCAGTTCGGTCACGGCAGCGGCATCTTGGGCACTGTTGCATTGGGCCAGTCCACCCTCGTAGCATTCGACGCCCCCGAAACGCACGGCAGGCGATGCCGCCAATGCGCGCGCCAAGGTCAAGGCTTCATCCGCAGTGCGGCAGCCTGTGCGTTGACCAGGTACGCCCATCTCCAGCAACACGTCAAAACATCGGGCTGACGGTGGATGTTGACGCTCACGCCAGCCTTCGATGAGGCTCAGCTGCGCCAGTGAGTCCACCAAAAACCAAACACGCAGTGCGGGGTTCGCGCTCAGCAGGTGATCCAACGCGGCCAAATCGGCATCGGACAACACCTGGTTGGCAATGACGATGCGCTGAGCGCCTGCACGCACCCCTACCTGCAGCTGGTAAACCGTGGCAAACGTCAAGCCCCAAGCGCCTGCGGCAAGCTGCAACTCGCACAACTGCGGCGACAGCGGCGTTTTGGCATGGGGCGCCAGGGACACCCCCTTGCGCTCGGCGTAGGCCTGCATCCAACGAAGGTTATGTGCCAAGGCATCCTCACGGATCACAGCGAGCGGAAAAGCCAAATCATTGGCCAGCACATGCCATCCCCGTGCACCTAACGCGCTGGCGAGGCAGGCACCGCGGTGTGCGGGGTAACTTTTGAATTGATGGTCGAGTAAAAAATCGTTCTTCATGAAGCCACTTTCGATGCGTTCGCGACAAGCTTACCAAGCCGGGAACGGATTTCCACGCTAGCATTCACCCATGGAGAAAACGATCGACGTGTGCGCCTTGGGTGAGGCCATGCTTGAATTCAACCAGACCCACCCCGGCCAACCGCACTACCTGCAAGGGTTTGGCGGTGACACGAGCAACGCGGTCATTGCGGCGGCACGTGCGGGGGCGCGCACGGCCTACCTGACGCGTTTGGGCGACGACAATTTCGGACAAGCCTTGCTGGCCCTGTGGCGCGCTGAGGGCGTGAACACCTCCGCTGTAGAAATCACACGCGACGCCCACACGGGCATCTACTTTGTCACCCATGGGGCCAACGGCCATGAGTTCAGCTACTTGCGTGCAGGCTCAGCGGCCAGTCGAATGACGCCCGCTTGGCTGGAACAAAGCCCCGCCCTCCAACACATTGCCAAGGCCCAGGTCCTGCACGTGTCGGGCATCTCACTGGCCATTTCACCCACCGCGCTAGACACCTCACTCGCCGCCATGCGGTGGGCACGCAGCCAAGGCACGATGGTGTCGTTTGATTCGAACCTTCGACTCAAGCTCTGGTCATTGAGTGATGCCCAGCGAGGGATTGCCCAGGCCGTTGCGCTGTGCGACCTGTTTTTGCCAAGCTTGGAAGACATGACCGCGCTGACCGGACTGACCGACCCCGACCAGATCGTTGATTGGGGCCACCAGCACGGTGCCGCGCAGGTGGTGCTCAAACTCGGAGCACAAGGGGCGCTGGTCAGCGACGGGCAGCGCCGAGAGCGCATTGCTGGTCGTCGTGTCGACACGGTAGATGCCACCGGGGCAGGCGACTGTTTCTGCGGCAATCTGCTGGCGCGCATCACCCAAGGCGATGACGTGTTCAGTGCCACCCGTTATGCCAACGCCGCTGCCGCACTGGCGGTACAAGGCTTTGGGGCCGTGGCGCCTTTGCCCACAGCCACCCAAGTGTTGGCAACGCTGTGACATGACCGCAGCACATCGGCCATTCATCGCTGTAGATTGGGGCACCACCGCTTTGCGCGGTGCGCTGTTGAACGCACAAGGCGAAGTGGTACAGCAGCAGTCTTCGGCGCAGGGCATTCTGGCCGTACCAGCCGGTCAATTTGCTTCTGTTTTCATAGCAAACTTTGCCGACATGATTGCCCAAAGCAAGCTTTTGACATCTGACAATCAATGCTTGGTGTTGATCTCTGGCATGGCGGGCAGCTTACAAGGTTGGGTGCCTGCGCCCTATTGCCCCTGCCCGACGGGCTTTGACGAGTTGGCCCGCCAATTGACCTGGCTTGCATCGTCAGAGACCGGTGAAACCCAAGCCTCTGTGGCCATCGTGCCTGGCCTGTCGTGTGAGCATGATGGTGTGCCCGACGTCATGCGGGGAGAAGAAGTCCAGGTCTTTGGCGCCTTGCAACTGCTGGGCCTGCGCGATGCTCACGTGGTGTTGCCGGGCACACACAGCAAGTGGGTCACGGTGCAAGACCAGCGCATCACGCACTTTCGGACGTACATGACGGGCGAAGTGTTTGCGCTGCTGCGCCAGCACTCCATCTTGGCCAGGACGCTGCCGCCCTTGCAAGATGGCGTGCCTGTCGACGAACTGGATACGCCAGCCTTCGACGATGGCGTCGCCATGGCCTTGCGCAGCAAGAGCTTGTTGAGCACGGCCTTCAGCACCCGCAGCTTGTCACTGTTTGGTCGACGTTCAGCTCCCGCGCTGGCCAGCTATTTGTCGGGGTTGGTGATCGGTGAGGAACTGCGCGCGCAGCAACCCCGTTCAGACCAAGCAGTGGTCGTGATGGGTTCGGGCACACTGACCGTGCGTTACAGCCGAGCCTTGGCACAATGCGGCATCGCCACGCAAACCTGCGGTGCACAAGCCACCTGGCAAGGTCTTCGGGCCATCGCCTCTGCGCTGCCCACCCGTTCTTGACCCGGATGGACCCCCTTGAAACTCAGCCATGACCTACCGCAAAAAATTTGAAACCGCCCGCAACAACCTGCCTCTGGTGGCCATTTTGCGAGGCTTGCGCCCCACCGAAGCCATCTCAGTTGGTGCTGCTCTGGTGGGCGCCGGGTGGACGATGATCGAAGTGCCCCTGAATTCACCTCAACCGCTGGAGAGCATCGCCGCGCTTGCGTCGTCCATGCCCCATGCCTTGGTGGGTGCGGGCACCGTGCTGACGGTGGAGGATGTGCGCAACGTGCAAGCCGCTGGCGGGCAAATGGTGGTGTCGCCCAACTTCAACCCCGAAGTGGTGCGTGAAACCGCGCGTTTGGGGCTGGTCAGCTTGCCGGGTGTCATCACCCCAAGCGAAGCTTTTGCAGCCCTGGCCGCTGGCGCATCTGGGCTCAAGCTTTTCCCCGCAGAGATGATCAGCCCTGCTGTGCTCAAAGCACTGCGGGCGGTGCTGCCACCTGCAACGTTGACCATTCCGGTAGGTGGCATTGGCTTGAACAACATGGCCGACTGGCGGCAAGCGGGAGCGAGTGGTTTTGGCATCGGCTCGGCGCTGTTCAAGCCTGGCATGACGGTGAATGAAGTCAAAGCACAGGCCACTTTGTTTGCTGACGCTTGGTTGGGCGCACAGCGCACTTGACCGTTCCTCCATCACCATCACCCTCACCATCACCCTCACCATCACCATCACACAGGCACATCACCATGGACAACTCGGTTCGCTTTGGACTGCAAGGCAAAGTTTGCATCGTCACGGGCGGAGCCCAAGGCATAGGCGAGGCATGCGTGCGTCGCTTTGCACGTGAAGGCGCAAGCGTGGTCATCGCGGACGTGATGGACACCAAAGGCGAGGCCTTGGCCGCAGCGTTGGCAGGTCAGTCATCTGTCACGTACATCCATTGCGACGTCGGAGACAAGCAGCAGGTGGACGCCTTGGTGGCGCGGGTGGTGTCAACAAGGGGGCAGATCGATGTGTTGGTCAACAACGCAGGGATTTTCAAGGCGGCTGATTTTTTGGACGTGACCGAAGCCGATTTCGATGCCGTGCTGCGCGTCAACCTGAAGGGCTCGTTCTTGATGGGTCAGGCCGTGGCCCGGGTGATGGCCGCACAGAAGCGCGGGTCGATTGTCAACATGAGTTCGGTCAATGGCGTCATGGCGATACCGAGCATCGCCAGCTACAACGTGAGCAAAGGCGGCATCAACCAACTCACCCGCGCCATGGCTTTGGCCCTGGCAGACCATGGCGTTCGTGTGAATGCAGTGGCCCCCGGCACGATCGCCACTGAATTGGCGGCCCAAGCGGTATTGACCAGTGACGATGCCAAACAGCGCATCTTGGGGCGCACCCCACTCAAACGCCTGGGTGACCCGTCAGAGATTGCCGATGCTGTGGCGTACTTGGCCAGCGATGCAGCCAGTTACGTGACGGGTGAGATTTTGACCGTGGACGGCGGCCGCATGGCGCTCAACTACACCGTGCCGGTGTGACAGCGCATGAGGGCACGGCGTGGCGAACGCAGGCTCAAGACGCGATGCGCACGGGCTCAGAGGTGGGTTTGACCAATGAGAGGTTGATTTCGTCACGCAGTTGACGCAGGCTGCGGCGCATGGCCCGCGCGCTCATGGCCCAACGAAAATCACACAGCTTGTGGTTCAACCAGGTCATGGGACCAGCACCAATGCGCATTGCCCGGTCGAAACGACGGGGATCATCAAACACCCCCAGCTCGCGCAAAGGCTGTCCCTCAGGCTTGTCAAGTGCAAAGCCTGCAAACACGTTGTCACGGCCATCCCACACGCTGTGCGCGTTGCGGTGAATGCCGTAACCCACCATCCAGCCCGCTGCGTTGAGTTTTTCCCGCACGGTGACCAGGTAGTGAATATCGTAAACATGGGTGTCAGTTTTGAGCCACCGGTCATCGATCCAACACTCCACCACCGGATGGGTGAGGGTATGGACACCCTGGGCCAGACCACGGACCACGTCACCATTCAGCTGCACAAACCGCATCCGCGCAGGGATGTTCACCAAACGCAGCATCGCCACCAGCAGGGTGGACTTGTCAAACGCATCGCCAGTTTTTGCATCCAGCACCTGCCGAGCCGTTTGGTAGCCTTCTGCGCAGGGACCCGAATAGGGCATGGCTTTCACAAATTCGTACACCACCAGCAACCGCTCCCGGTCTGAGGTGGCCAACTGCACCAAGGCTTTGGCCTTCAAGCGAAGACGGTCATCTCCCAGGTTCAATAACTTGGTTTTGGCCAACCATCGGCGATGGGTGTTGTCCGCATCCTGTACAGCGTGAGCTTCACCGTTCATGGTTTGATGGGGACAGTTTGGTTAAACAACAAGGGAGCAGCACGCCACGGGGCAAGAGTCGATTCGACTTTAAGTATTGCACAGACTTGTGACTTATCCAACGGAATTGATTTCAAAAAAACAATTGCAAACAATTTGGCTTGACAACCCTTCAAGCTGGAAAACGCAAATTTTGAAAATTACCGCACAATGTGACCCATGAGACTCTTACACACCATGCTGCGCGTCGGCAACCTCCAGCGGTCTGTCGATTTTTACACCCAAGTCATGGGCATGACCTTGCTTCGAACGTCTGAAAATCCAGACTACAAATATTCACTGGCTTTTTTGGGGTACGGCAGCAACCCCGACCATGCTGAACTCGAATTGACGTGGAACTGGGGCGTGGACAGCTACGAGATGGGCACGGCCTACGGCCACATCGCGATCGGCGTGCCAGACGCCTATGCGGCCTGCGAAAAAATTCGCAAAAACGGTGGCCAGGTGACCCGCGAGGCCGGACCCGTCAAGGGCGGAACCACGGTGATCGCGTTTGTGACAGACCCCGATGGCTACAAAGTTGAACTGATTCAACGCGCAGCGTACGCAGACGGTCAGGGTTTGCGGTAAAGCGCACAGGCCTCGGCGGCCAGCTGGGTCACGCGGGCCCAGTCTCCGGCCTCGATCGCTTGCTGGGGAACCAGCCAGGAACCGCCCACGCAGGCGACATTGGGCAAGGCCAGAAAGTCTGGTGCGTTCTGCAGCGTGATGCCACCCGTGGGACAAAAAGACACGTCAAAGAACGGGCCCGACCAGGCTTTGAGCATGGCCGCCCCGCCCGCCTGCATGGCCGGGAAAAACTTGAGTGCGGTGTAGCCGTCCTCTTGCGCCCTCATGATTTCACTGCCGGTGGCAACGCCTGGCAGCAACGGCAAACGCAGGTCTCGGCACGCGTTGCCCACAGCCGAGGTGTAACCGGGGCTGACGCCAAAGCGCGCGCCTGCCCGCTGCGCTGCGCTCGCGTCGTCGGCGCTGCGGATGGTGCCGGCCCCAACCACCGCTTCGGGTACGGATTTGGCGATGGCCTCCATGCACTCCAAGGCCACGGGGGTGCGCAACGTCACCTCCAACATGCGGATACCACCGGCCACCAGCGCACGTGCCAAGGGCACAGCGTGCTCTACTTTTTGCAGCACGATGACGGGAATGACCGGTGCATCCCTCATGACATCCTTGGCCGTCAACGTGGCGGGCAAGGGTTTTAAAACAGTGTTCACAGCCATGTGGTGGCTCCTTCTTCAGCGGTCAATGCGCCACGGCGCAGGTTGGCAAACAATTCTCGGCCCATGCCAATGCCGTTGGCATCCCGCTGCGCTTCTGGCAAAACAGCAGGCACACGCGCAGCCCAGGTGACCTCGTCCACCAACACGGTCAACGTGCCTGCGATGGCATCCAGCCGGATCAAATCGCCTGTTTGAACTTTGGCCAAGGCCCCTCCTGCTGCAGCCTCGGGCGACACATGGATGGCAGCGGGGACTTTGCCCGAGGCGCCACTCATGCGCCCGTCGGTCACCAGCGCCACCTTGAAACCCTTGCCTTGCAACACAGCCAGCGGTGGCGTGAGTTTATGCAACTCGGGCATGCCGTTGGCTTGCGGCCCCTGCCAACGCACCACACACACCACATCACGGTCAAGTTCACCCGCTTTGAACGCCTGTTGCAAAGCTTCTTGTGAATCGAACACACAAGCCGGTGCCTCGATCTGCTGCCGCTCGGCGGGCACGGCGGACACCTTGATCACGCTGCGCCCCAAATTGCCTGTGAGCAATTTGAGCCCACCGCTTGCACTGAACGGTGCAGTGTGCGGACGCACGATGCTGGTGTCTTTCGATGCCCCTGGTTCCACCCAGGTCAAGGTGTCACCCTTCAGCGTGGGCACGCAGGTGTATTCATGCAGGCCGCCTTGGCGCACGGTCAACACATCGGGGTGCATGAACCCACCGGCCAACAGCTGGCCAATGACGTAAGCCGGGCCACCCGCCGCCTGAAACTGGTTCACGTCGGCAGAACCGTTGGGGTACACATTG
>CAZHDP010000147.1:0-6056 GCA_964531605.1 uncultured Burkholderiaceae bacterium
TTTTTCGCGCTTGGAAAACTCCTGCTCCAACTTGACTTGTGCCGCCTTGGCGGTGTTGGCTTCACGGAAGATGCGATCAGTGTTCACGTAACCGATGCGGGTCTCCTCTGCCTGGGCATTGGCCAACAACGCCGAAGCGCCCAACACCCAAACCAGCAAGCGCGAATAAGACATGGATTTCATTAGAAAGACGTACCAATTTGAAATTGAAGTTTCTGGATTCTATCGCCAGCCTGTTTCTTGATCGGGTTAGCGAACGCCAAGCGCAGCGGACCAATCGGAGAAACCCAGCTCAAACCCACCCCCACAGACGCTCGGAGGTCTTTGACCTGGAGCTTCTCCCCATCACCAAACACGTTGCCTGCATCGGCAAAACCATACCAACGCAGCGTGCGGTCATTGCCGGTGCCTGGGAAGGGGCCGATCACTTCGGCATTGAACGTGACCTTTTTGGAGCCACCAATGACAGAGCCTGTCACATCACGCGGACCCAGCGTGCTTTGCTCAAAGCCACGCACGGAGCCCAAACCGCCCGAGTAGAAATTTTTGAACACCGGGAACGGGCGGTTACCCAAACCCTTGCCCCAACCAAACTCGGCATTGAATGCCGTGGTCCAGACTTTGGTAATCGGGATGTACTGCTGAAACTGGTAATTCGTGCGCAGGTACTGTGCATCAGAGAAGGCGCTCAACTCCGAGCCCACCCGCTGGTACTGCCCAGAGGAAGGCGCCAGCGCGCTGTCTCGGTTGTCACGGGCCCAACCGATGGTCAACGGTACCGCCGAGCTGGTGTAGCCGAACTTGGTGGCGTAGGCCAAATACGCCGCAGGAATGTTGGTGCCTGGACGGATTTGGGTCTGCTCAACACCAGCACCAAAGAACACGCGGTCCACCTCAGTGAACGGCACACCAAAGCGAATGCTTGTACCCGCAGTCACCAACTGGTAGTTGCCGCCTTGGTCGGTGTAAGGACGAGAAGACCGATAGTAGGCGTCAATGGTGCGTGACACACCATCTTGCGTGAAATAAGGATCGGTGGTGCTCAGCACCAAGACCCGATTGAACTTGCTGGTGTTCACATCCAGGCCCAGGTAGTTACCAGAGCCGAAGGCGTTTTCTTGCTTGATACCGAACGAAAGCGCGAGCTTTTCGTAGCTGGAAAACCCAGCCCCCAGCTGCACGCTGCCTGTGGGCTTTTCGGCCACGTTGACGGTCACATCCACCTGGTCTGGCGCACCTGGCACCTCTTCGGTTTCCATGTTGACGTCACGGAAATACCCCAAGCGGTCAATCCGGTCACGCGACAGCTTGATGCGGTCACCGTCGTACCACGCCGATTCAAACTGCCGAAATTCGCGACGAATCACCTCGTCACGGGTACGTGAATTGCCTGTGACGTTGATCTTGCGAACATAGGCCCGACGCGATGGATCGGACACCAACACGACGTTCACCTGGTTGGTGTCACGGTCAATTTCGGGGCGAGCCTCGACACGGGCAAACGCAAAACCAAACTTGCCAAAGTAGTCGGTGAACGCCTTGGTGGTCTGGGTCACTTGCTCAGCGTTGTAGGGTTGCCCCACATCCACCTTCACAAAGGTCTTGAAATCGTTTTCTTTGCCCAGGTAATTGCCTTGCAGCTTGACCCCAGACACCACAAAACGTTCGCCCTCGGTGATGTTCACGGTGATGGAGATGTCTTCCTTGTTGGGAGAAATCGCGACTTGGGTCGAGTCAATCCGGAAATCAATGTACCCACGGTTCAGGTAATACGAGCGCAAAGTCTCCAAATCAGCGTTGAGCTTGGCCCGTGAATACCGGTCTGATTTGGTGTACCAAGTGAACCAACCACCTGCACTGAGTTCGATTTCGCTGCGCAACGTGGACTCACTGACCGCCTTGCCACCCACAATCCGGATGTCTTTGATGCGGGCAGGATTGCCTTCGGTGACCGTGAAGGTCAAATTGACGCGGTTGCGCTCAATCGGTGTGACGGTGGTCACCACTTCTGCAGCGTACAGGCTGCGGTTGACATACTGGCGTTTGAGCTCTTGCTCGGCACGGTCAGCCAGCGCTTTGTCAAAGGCACGGCCATCGGTCAAGCCGACGTCTCGCAACGCTTTCTTGAGCACGTCTTTTTCGAATTCCTTCGCACCCACAAATTCCATGTCTGCCACGGTGGGGCGCTCTTCCACGATGACCACCAGCACATCGCCGTTGGTTTCAAGTCGAACGTCCTTGAACAAGCCCAAAGCAAAGAGCGAGCGGATGGATGCCGTGCCTTTGTCATCGTTGTAGGTGTCACCGACCCGCACCGGGATGGATGCAAAAATGGTCCCAGGTTCGACACGTTGCAAACCTTCCACACGGATGTCGCGCACAGTGAAGGGTTCCACAGCCCAGGCATTGCTGACAGCAAAAGCAGAGGCCACGATGGCGGTCACAGCTGACACCCGGAAGCGCTCGAATTGGTTGGTCATGGGTAAGAGGTGTAAGGTGCAGAGCGAAACAGGCCGCCCCATCGTCAAAAAATCAGCCAAATAGCCGGGTCACGTCATTGAACATGGCAATGGACATCATGATCATCAGCACCGCGACGCCGCCGCGCTGAAACCGTTCCATCCAGGCGTCTGACACGCGCTTGCCCGTCACAGCTTCCCAAAGATAATACATCAGGTGTCCGCCGTCCAACACAGGCAAGGGGAGCAGATTCAAGACGCCCAGGCTCACACTGATGAGCGCCAAAAACACCAAGTAAGACGTGATGCCCAAGCTTGCCGATTTTCCAGCGTAATCGGCAATGCTGAGCGGCCCGCTGAGGTTCTTCAACGAAGCCTCACCGATCAACATCTTGCCCATCATTCGCAAGGTCAGCGTCGAAACGTCCCAGGTTTTGACCGCGCCGCGCCACAAACCGTCTAGCGGACCGTGGCTGACAGTGACAAATTCCGGCATCGCACCCACATACGCGCCAATGCGACCCACGGCAACGCCTTGATCGATCGCCACTGCGGGTGTGACATCGAGCAACAACACACGGCCATCGCGCAAAACCTGCCAAGTGGACGTCACGCCGGTTGGGCCAGTTTGTTGATCACGAACAGACTGGCGTATCAATTGCCGCAACTGTTGACCGTCTACCACGTCCACCATGCCCATTTTTTGAACGGTGTCCCCTGTTTTCAATCCGGCTTGATGCGCTGCCCCGTCAGGCATCACATCACCCACCACAGGACGCGTCCAGGGGCCCAACAGACCAATGCGGGACATCAACCGTGCATCAGCCTCTTGCACTTCAAGGTGACTGAGCTCCAAAGTCACCTGCCTGGACCTGACTCGCACGCCCTCAGACGAGGTGGACGGCATGGCTCCATCACCACCGCTTGAGCGCTGCGGGTCATCACTCACCTGTTGAACCGTCAACTGAAGGTCTTTGCCGTCCAATGCGGCTTGCGTCAACTGCCAACGCAAGTCTTCGAACGAGCGCACCTCTGTCGGCGACTCACCCGTTTCGGCAACAGCCGTCACCCATTCGCCACCACGAAGTCCCGCTTTTGCGGCGACAGACCCTGCCACGGGGCTTGCCAAAATGGCCCGAGGTTCTTCAACACCCGACCAATTGACCACCGCATACAGCAGGACGGCCAACAACAAATTGGCCACTGGACCTGCCGCAACAATGGCGGCGCGTGCACTCAAAGGCTGGGTGTTGAAGGCCAAATGCCGCTCTTCTGGCAAGACAGGCGCCTCGCGCTCGTCCAGCATCCGGACATAACCCCCCAGCGGAAACATGCCGATCACGAATTCGGTGTTTTGACCTGGGCGTTGGCGAGACGGCTGCCAGCGGTACAAGGTTTTGCCAAAACCCACGGAAAACCTCAACACCTTGACGCCACATGCCACAGCCACACGGTAGTGCCCGTACTCGTGCACCGCGATCAACAACCCCAACGCAACCACAAACGCAACAACTGTCAACATGTCATTCCAATCAACACGATCACTTAAGAGACCGCTAAGCGGGACACCGCCTGCGTTGCGAAGCGGCGAGAGACCTCATCCAACGCCAGCAAATCAGACAACGAGCTCGGCTGAGCTGGGATAACGCCCTCCAGGGTGGCCATGATGACATGGTGGATGTGGTCAAAGCGGATACGCCGCTGCAAAAAGGCTTCGACAGCTACTTCGTTGGCGGCATTGAGCACGGCGGTGGTTCCGGCGGGTGCACGCAACGCCTGCCAAGCCAAAGGGAGGCCAGGAAAGCGAACAGCATCAGCAACCTCAAAGGTCATGGCCGCGAGTTTCGTGAAGTCCAGGGTGGCCGCACCACTTTCGATGCGTGCGGGCCAAGACATGCCGTACGCAATGGGCACACGCATGTCGGGGGTTCCCAGTTGGGCCACGATGGACGCATCTTTGAACTGCACCATGGAATGGATCACGCTCTGGGGGTGGATGACCACATCGATACGCTCTGGCCCCAGGCCAAACAAATACCGCGCCTCGATGACTTCCAGCGCCTTGTTCATCATGGTGGCGGAATCCACCGAAATCTTGCGCCCCATCACCCAATTGGGGTGGGCACAGGCCTGCTCAGGGGTGACATCTTTCAACGTGGCGGGGTCACGGGTTCGGAACGGCCCACCAGACGCTGTCAAGATGATCTTGTCTACACGGTCATTCCACACCGCAGGATCTTCAGGCAGCGATTGGAAAATGGCCGAATGCTCGCTGTCGATGGGCAGCAAACGGGCACCGCCTTCTTTGACCGCCGTCAAAAATACCTCGCCCCCCAACACCAGGGCCTCTTTGTTGGCCAAGAGCAAGCGCTTGCCTGCGCGAGCGGCGGCCAAGCAAGGCGCTAAACCAGCGGCACCCACGATGGCAGCCATCACGGCATCCGTCTGGGGATGTGCCGCCACCTCGTCCAGGGCTTGAGGCCCCACCAGCACCCGTGTGGACAAACCTTCAGCCCTCACCCGCTCTGCCAACGCCTGCCCAGCAGCTTCTGTCACCATGACCGCAAACTGAGGCCGAAACTGAGCACATTGCCGCAGCATCAATTCCACTTGGGTGGCTGCCGTCAGCGCAAACACCTCGAACCGGTCGGGGTGCCGAGCGACGACATCCAGGGTGTTGGTCCCGATGGAACCGGTAGAACCTAAAACAGTGATTTTTTGTGTCATGTGGACAAGAGCAAAGAGTGCAGCATCATGGCAATGGGCAAGGTGGGCAGCAAGGCATCAACGCGGTCCAACACGCCACCGTGGCCAGGCAACAGGCCACTGCTGTCTTTCACGCCCACACTGCGTTTGATCAGGGATTCCGCCAAATCGCCCACCACACTCATCGCAGCCAAAAACAGCGAGGTGATGGGCAGCAACCACCATTGGGCAAGAAACACTTGGCTGTGCAAGCTCATCACAGGGGCCATCTGGTGCACATCCCATGCCACCCAAGCGCCGGCCAACACGACCACGCCAGCCACCCCACCCCACACGCCTTCCCAACTTTTGCCAGGGCTGATGGACGGCGCCAGCTTACGGCGCCCAAAAGCGCGTCCTGCAAAGTACGCAAAAATGTCTGCCACCCACACCAGCACAAGCACCGACAAAAGAAAATTGATACCGATGAAACGCGCTTGCGAGACGGCCAACCAAGCCAGCCACAACGCCAGCAGACCACCGACCAAACGAACGAATCCCGGAACCTGGCCCCAAGCAGGCACGCCACCTTTGAGTAACAAGGCGCCACACAAGACCCATGCGGCGCTGGCAGCCATCCACAACCAGGGCAAAGCCATCGTCAACAAGCCCATCTGCCACGACAAACCACACATGGCCAAGCACGCGGCACCTGCGGCCACCGCCGCAGACGATGTCAACCCGCAAAACCGCCCCCACTCCCAGGCACCGGCCGCCATCAACACCAAAATGACCGCACAAAAAGGCTCTGGCGCAGGGTAAAAAAGGGCTGGCAGCAGGATGGCCAACAAGATCAAGGCCGTGATGATGCGCTGTTTGAGCATGAAAGACCTTCTATGGTGCAGTGAAACC
>CAZHDP010000147.1:6066-7847 GCA_964531605.1 uncultured Burkholderiaceae bacterium
CCGGGCCATGGAACAAACCACGGACCGGACGAACTCAGCCGGCCTGATGGGCCGCGTTGAGTTGATCAGATGTTTTCCCAAAGCGACGCTCGCGTCGCTGAAAGACGGCAATGGCTTCGTCAAGCGCCTGCTCATCAAAGTCAGGCCACAGCTTATCGCTGAAAAACAATTCTGAATAGGCCGCTTGCCACAGCAAAAAATTGCTGATGCGCTGCTCACCGCCGGTGCGAATCAACAGGTCGGGATCAGGCACATGCGACAGTGCCATGGCACGGTCCATGTTGAACTCGTTGATTTCAAAACCTTTGGACACCAAGGTCGCCGCAGCCTGAGCGATGTCCCATCGACCACCGTAGTTGAAGCACACGTTCAGCATCAGCCGCGTGTTGGCCGCGGTGAGGCGTTCAGCTTCCGCCAAGCCGACACGCACTTTTTCAGACAACCCGGCCCGGTCACCCACAAAACACAAACGCACACCGTCGGCCAACAGGTCAGGCACCTCGCGCGCCAACGCCATGGCCAGCAAGTCCATCAGACCAGAGACTTCTTCTTTAGGACGGTTCCAGTTTTCTGATGAAAACGCAAACACCGTGAGCACCTTGACGCCACGGTCTGCGCAGGCCTTGACGCAACGCCGCAACGACTTGACCCCTTGCTGATGCCCCGCGATGCGAGGCAAAAACCGCTTGGTCGCCCAACGGCCATTGCCATCCATGACAATGGCCACATGGTGCGGTGCCGCTGCGGTTGAGGTCATACCGCCATGATTTCCTGCTCTTTCGCAGCAATCAACTGATCGATTTCTGCGATGTGCTTGTCCGTGACCTTTTGGATGTCCGCTTCAGCACGTTTTTGATCATCTTCAGACGCCAGTTTGTCCTTGACCAATTTCTTGACCGACTCGTTGGCATCACGGCGCAAGTTACGCACCGCCACTTTAGAAGCCTCGCCTTCGTTGCGCACAAGCTTGGTCAGCTCTTTGCGGCGCTCTTCAGACATTGGCGGCATGGGCACCCGAATCAAGTCACCCATTGAAGAGGGATTCAAACCCAAATCGCTGTCGCGAATGGCTTTTTCAATCTTGGCACCCAAGCCCTTTTCCCAGGGCTGGACGCTGATGGTTCGGGAGTCCAGCAGGGACACGTTCGCCACCTGGCTGATCGGCGTCATCGTGCCGTAGTAGTCAACGCTGACCGCATCCAGCAGCGCAGGGTTGGCACGACCTGTGCGAATTTTGGTCAGGTTGTTTTTGAACGCGGCAATGGATTGGTCCATCTTGCCTTCGACACTTTTGCGAACATCTGCAATGGTCATTTCAAGTTTCTCCTTAACTGATTTCAGATCAGGCGGCGCGTCAGGCGTAAACCAGTGTGCCTTCGTCCTCACCCATCACCACGCGCTTGAGTGCGCCGTGCTTGAAAATCGAAAACACCTTGATCGGCAATTTCTGATCACGGCACAGCGCAAAGGCAGTGGCGTCCATGATGCCCAGATTTTGAGAAATGGCCTGGTCGAAACTGATCTTGGTGTAACGGGTCGCCGTCGGGTCCAATTTGGGGTCTGCCGTGTAAACGCCATCCACCTTGGTGGCCTTCAGCACCACTTCGGCCCCGATTTCTGCACCGCGCAAGGCTGCGGCAGTGTCGGTCGTGAAAAAGGGATTGCCCGTGCCTGCAGCAAACACCACCACCTTGCCCTCTTCGAGGTATTGCAAGGCCTTGGGGCGCACATAGGGTTCAACCACCTGCTCGATGGCGATGGCCGACATCACCCGCGCGGTC
>CAZHDP010000148.1:0-7840 GCA_964531605.1 uncultured Burkholderiaceae bacterium
AGGCCCAAAACTCGTGCCATACTTGGCCTCATGCGGTTGAATTTCCTATCCGTCCCAACGAGTTTGAAATCATGTCATCCCATGTCTTGAATTTTGATTTCTCTGCAGCCTTGAACACCTTGGAACAGGCCTTGAAGGCGTCCAGCGCTGGCCCTGAAAAGGAGCAGCGCTGATGTTAAGTGTGAGAGACAAACCCATCGTGTTGGTGGTCGACGACACGCCAACCAATTTGGTGTTGGCGTCCACTGTGCTTCGTGACCAGTACACGGTCAAAGTGGCCAACAATGGGCGTTTGGCGATGCAAGTGGCCCGTGCGCTACCCAGACCCGACGTGATTTTGCTCGACGTGATGATGCCCGGTATGAATGGCTACGAAGTGTGTCGGGCCCTCAAGGCTGACGCTGCCACGTCGGACATTCCGGTGCTGTTCCTGACGTCGCGCTCTGACGTGGAAGATGAGGAAAAAGGCTTTGATTGTGGGGCCGTTGATTACATCGCCAAACCCATCAGCCCCGCCATCTTGCGCGCTCGGATCAAATCACATGTGCAGTTGAAGTCGATGTCTGACTTTTTGCGCGACAAAGCCGACTTTTTGGAAGCCGAGGTGGCCAAACGCACCGAAGAAATTTCGTCGATTCAGGCCGTGACCAACTTGGCCATGGCCTCGCTGGCAGAAACGCGGGACTCCGACACGGGCAACCACATTCGACGCACCCAAAACTACGTGATGGTGCTCGCCGAGGCGTTGAGGGATCACCCGCGGTTTTCAGCGTATTTGACCCCCTCAACGATCAAGGTGCTTTACCAGTCAGCCCCATTGCATGACATTGGCAAAGTGGGCATTCCAGACCATATCCTGCTCAAACCCGGTCGGTTTGAACCCCATGAGTTTGAAATCATGAAAACCCACACCACGCTGGGTTACGAGGCCATACACCAAGCTGAGTTGGCCTTGGGCGTGGAGCTTGCATTTTTACAAGCAGCGAAAGAAATTGCGTTGAGCCACCAAGAAAAATGGGATGGCACGGGCTACCCGCAAGGTTTGGCGGGTGACGCCATTCCCATTTCCGCGCGGCTGATGGCGGTGGCTGATGTGTATGACGCGTTGATTTCTCGTCGGGTTTACAAAGAGGGCATGCCTCACCACAAAGCAGTAGACATCATCCTGGAAGGTCGAGGCAAACACTTTGACCCGGACATGACCGATGCCTTCGAGCGGATTTCAGACCAGTTCAAAGCCATCGCTGAAAAGTTTGCAGATTCAGACACCGACATGGACCGCAAAAAACACTACATGAATTTGGTGCCGTCACCCAAAACCTGATGGCCCTCACCGCCAGGGGCCTCCAAGCCTCTGCCTGCCGATCAGAGTGAGGTGGAGAGCATCATTTCATAGTCCTCCGCCGTGGCAATGCGGGGATTGGTTTTGTGGCAATGGTCGGCCAAAGCACCTTGAATGATGGCGCCAAATTGACTGCGTTCGACGCCCATGGCCGCCAAACCTGTGGGCAAACCCAACCGTGCGTTCATGTCCGCCAGAGCCAAAGCCAAATCGTCGGCGCTGCTCAACCCCATGGTTTGTGCCATGCGGCTCAAGCGGTCTTCCTTGCGCACCGATTCGGCTTGGGCATTGAAGCGCACCACCGCAGGTAAAAACATGGCGTTCAAGGTGCCATGGTGCAAGCGTGGGTTCACACCGCCCAAGCTGTGGCTGAGGGAATGCACGCACCCCAGGCCCTTTTGGAAAGCCATCGCGCCCTGCATGCTGGCACTCATCAGGTTCAAACGCGCTTCGCGGTCACTGCCGTCTTTGGTGGCCCGTTCAATGGCGCTCCACCCTCGGCGCAAGCCTTCCAGTGCAATGCCGTCAGCCGGCGGGTTGAACGCCCCCGCCATGAAGGTTTCCATGCAGTGGGCAATGGCATCCATGCCTGTGGCAGCGGTCAACATGGGCGGCAACCCCAGGGTCAATTCAGGGTCACAGATTGCACTGCGGGGCACCAGATGCCAAGAGTGGAAACCCAGCTTACGGTGGTCATCCACAATGATGATGGCACCTCGGGCCACCTCAGACCCCGTGCCACTGGTGGTCGGCACTGCAATCAAAGGCGCAGCCCGCTCGGTGATCAACCCTGAGCCGCCCTCAATCGTGGCGTAGCGGGTGAGGGGGCCTTCGTGCGTTGCAGCAATGGCAACGCCCTTGGCGCAATCGATTGCCGAGCCTCCACCCACGGCAATCAAGCCATCACAGCCATGGGCTTTGTAGGCCTGGGCTGCTGCGCGCACGGCAGCTTCGGTCGGGTTCGATGGGGTCTGATCAAACACCGTGACAGCCATGCCTGTCAGTTGGTCCAGTGCTTTTTGCAGCACCCCTGCGGCTTTGACACCGGCATCGGTCACGACCAACGGACGCGATATGCCGACGCGCTCACACTCGGATTTGAGCATCTGAACCGCTCCAAAATCAAAATGAATGTGGGTCACGTAATAAATGAATGCCATGGGGTCTCCTGATCGTGTTGAAAGCGGCGCAGCGGGTACGATACCAGTCTTCAAAAGTGACTGACTGCCACCGTGGAGACAGCGGCACCTGCTTCTAGCTGCAGGCGCCAGCGGTGCCATGACAAGCACAGACAACACCGAAAATCAACAGTACCGACATTCCCAACGTGAAGCACCCCCATCACCACTTGCTGACCCCAGCCGCGCGCCACTTGCTTGAGCGCATGGCCAAGGTGAAAAGCCCGGCACTGCACACGCTGCCAGCGCATCAAGCCAAGGCCGCGTATGCGTTGGGCGCCCAAGTACTGGAGGTACCCAAGGCCCACCTGGCCAGGGTAGAAGACCTTCACATCCCGGCTTCGGACGGTCACGCCTTACCCGCCAGACTGTATTCGCCCGTGAGCCATGCGGCCTGCAGCAACGTGCCAGTGTTGCTCTACTTTCATGGTGGCGGGTTCACCGTGGGCAGCATCGACACCCATGACATCCTTTGCCGAGAATTGAGCCGTTTGAGCGACTGCGCTGTGGTGTCGCTTGACTACCGATTGGCCCCCGAGCACAAATTCCCGACCGCGGCCAACGACGCCTGGGATGCTTTGGCATGGCTCGCCACGCACGCCGCACCGTTGGGCTTGGACCATCAACGTGTTGCGGTAGGCGGTGACAGCGCTGGCGGCACACTGGCCATTCAATGTGCCATGCGCGCCCGCCTGGCGGACTTGCCCTTGAAGTTGCAATTGCTGTTCTACCCAGGCTGCACGGCCCATCAAGACACCCCATCGCACCACCAATTTGCCCATGGCTTTGTGTTGGAAGCGCATGGCATCTCGTGGTTTTTCAACCAGTACGTGCGCTCGCCTGCTGACAGAGAGGATTGGCGCTTTGCCCCCTTGCTTGCCGATGACTTTTCCGGGTTGGCACCGGCCTGGATTGGGCTGGCAGAATGCGACCCTTTGGTCGATGAGGGCATCCTGTACGGCGACGCCTTGAGGGCCGCGGGAGTCTCGGTTGATCTTGAAATCTACCGAGGTGTGGTGCACGAATTCATCAAAATGGGGCGTGCGTTGCCCGAAGCACACCGAGCCCACCTCGATGCGGCGCAAGCCTTACGGTCAGCATTGAACCCGCTCAACAGCTGAACTTTTTTACCCCTGACGACCTTTTTGACATGCAAAGACAAGATTTTCGGATGTTTCACCAACTGCGCGTTCGATGGGCTGAAGTTGACGCCCAGAAGATCGTGTTCAATGGCCACTATTTGATGTATCTGGACACGGCCATGGGCGAGTACTGGCGTCAGTTGGCGTTCCCTTACATGGAAGCCATGCCGACACAAGAAGGTGACATGTACGTCAAAAAAGCCACGCTGGAGTACCACGCCTCGGCCCACTGCGACGAAATGATCGACGTGGGTATGCGCTGCGCACGCATCGGCACCTCATCGCTGCAGTTTTTGGCGGGCATCTTTCGTGGTGACCAGTTGCTGATCAGCGGTGAGCTGATCTACGTGTTTGCCGACCCAGCCACCCAAACGTCCATGCCTGTGCCCCAAGCGCTAAGGGAATTGTTCTTGGGCTTCGAAGCGGGCGAGCCCATGACCAAGGTCAAATTGGGCTCATGGGCACAAGTGGGCGTTGATGCCCAAGCCATACGCACCAAAGTGTTCATCGAAGAGCAACGCATTCCCAAAGACTTGGAATGGGACGAGGATGACCACATCGCCGTGCACGCTGTCAGCTACAACCGCCTGGGCATGCCCATCGCCACCGGTCGCTTGCTGCACCATGGCCCGGTGACAGACCGGGTCAGCCGCATTGGTCGCATGGCGGTGAACAACGTGTTGCGTGGTGCCAAATTTGGTCAAGAAATTTTGACCACGCTGATTGCCGCAGCGCGTGCCAGGGGTGACCATGAAGTCATGTTGCATGCCCAAACCAGCGCCCAGGGCTTCTACAGCCGCCTGGGGTTTGTGCCTCGCGGCCCTCGGTTTGATGAGGTGGGCATCCCCCATCAGGAAATGTTCCTCCGGCTGGACGCATGAGCAAAAAAAAGCGTGATGCCAGGGCCTCAGTAGCCTCACCGCCTTCGCTGAACAGGGCATTGCCGCCCGAGGCTGCCTCGGGCGACTGGACGATGGTGTTGATGGCCTTGATGCTGTTTCTGGCGCCCGCACTGGGTGCGCCCAATGAAGAGTTGCTGCAAGACACCCTCAAATCGATGGTGGTGTGCGGTCTGGCGTTGGGTGCATGGATGGTTTTCTTTTTACGCCATCGGCACGGCCCAGCATCGTGGCGTTGGCATCCCTTGTTGGCACTCCCATTGGGCTTGTCTGCCTACGCTTTGGGCAGCATGGTGTGGTCTCACGCCTTTTTGGGTGGGGTGGAAGCCATCCGGTGGTTCGTACTGAGTGTGATCCTGTGGCTGATGTTGCAGACCGCTACGCCAAACCGGTTCAAGCTGCTGGCATGGGGCATACACGGTGGCGCACTGATGGCCGCTGTGTGGACAGCGTTGCAGTTTTGGTTTGATTTCAAAGGGTTTCCACAAGGCCCGAATCCGGCCTCCACGTTTGTGAACCGCAACTTTGTGGCGGAATTCTTGGTGTGCACGCTCCCCTTTTCGGCCTGGCTGGTATTGCGCACCCGAGGCACCGCCTTTGTCGCGCTGGTCAGCCTGTCCGCCGCCTTCAACCTGGTGGCCTTGTTGATGACGGGCACGCGCTCGGCCTTGATTGCCTTGGGCGTGATGGCCTTGCTGACACCTTTGTTCGTCTGGCAAACCCGCACCCAGTGGGCACCAGGGCTGGGCGGCACCTGGACCCGCGCTGAACGCTTGGTGGCCATCGGTGTGCTGTTGGCTACCGTCTTGAGCCTGGGCAATGTCCAAACGGGGAACGCTGCCCTCATCGAGGAGCACAGGGTAGAGGCGCGTGGCTTGACGCCGCTGGCGCGTGGATTCTCACGGGCACTGTCGATGACAGACCAGCGCGAATACACCGAACGGTCATTCTCCTTGCGTTGGGTCATGTGGGCCGCCACCACCCGCATGATTGCAGCTCGACCGCTGTCAGGGGTGGGTGCAGGTGCGTGGGAGGTAGACATCCCGCTCTACCAGGTGGCCGGCGCGCAGTTGGAAACCGATTACTACGTGCACAACGAAATCCTGCAACTGCTTGCCGAATACGGCTTGGTCGGCTGGGTGTTTTTGTTGACCTTGTTGAGTTACCTGATCGATGCCGCATGGCGAACCTTGAGCGATCGCCGACCAGAGGCTTTGGCAGAAGCCCCGATGCGGGCCGCTGCGCTCACCAGCCTGCTGACCTTTCTCATCATCAGCAATGCAGGGTTTCCCTGGCGCCTCGCGGCCACCGGTGCCTTGTTTGCCGTGTGCTTGGGCGTGCTTGCCGCTTCCGATGCCAGGTTGGGCTGGCACATTGCCTGGCGACAAAAAGCATTGAAGGTCACCGCTTGGCCATGGAGTCCCCTTCGGGCCAACGTCATGCTGGGCATCAGCGCCGTCAGCTTGGCCCTCTGTGTGTACATCAGCCACCAGGCCGTCGAGGCCGAAAGCAAAATCGTGCGCGCCGTGCGGCTGGCCTTGACTATCACCGCATCACAGCGCCCCAACTTGCCGCGCTGGAACGCCAGCAAAGATGAGATGCTGCAACTGCTCAAAGAGGGCGTGGCCATCAACCGCCATTACCGCAAGCTCACGCCCATGGTGGCAGACGAGTTGGCCAAATGGGGCGATTGGGTCAATGCCACCGCCATTTGGGAGTCGGTGGCACAGTCTCGCCCTCATGTGGTGGCCATCATGACCAACATTGCCCGGGGTTACTCGATCATGGGGCAGGTGGACAAGGCTTGGCCTTACTTGGCGCGTTGCAAACAACTTCAACCGCGCGCGCCGTCGGTACGCTCGCTGGAGGTGATTTTGCTGGCGCGCACAGGCAAACCCATTGAGGCCTTGGCGCTGATCCAATCCAGCATGGATGAGCGCATCATCGACTACGACCTGGTGACCGCAGCCCATGCCTTGGGGGTGGAACAAAGCAACTGGAAGATAGCGTTACAGGGTCTGGCGTTGCGTGCCGAGCACTGGCCCGGATCTGCCCCTGACAGTTGGCTCAAAACCGGCCAGATTTACGCCGACAACAAAGCGTCAGTCCACGACCCCGCTTTGGCGCTGCAAGCCTTTCAAAAAGCCTATGCCTTGGCACCCATCAAAGACAAAGACGCCATCCGCGCCGAAATGCCTTTGGCCTACCAAGGCCGCCTCTGAACTCAGGGCCTGCGTCAGATGTCTTCCAGCAAAGGGTAGGGCAGCGGCAGCACCGTCAACAAGGCACCTTCGGCGCTCGACAGCCTCAAGCCTTGTTCCACGCTGCTGACCTGTACCGACACCAGCGCATCCCATCCCCCCGTGGGGGCGGGAGCGGCTTGGGCGACCAAGCCACATGGTTGATCCGGGTCGGCTGAGGTGAACACTTCAGTGCCTGCACTCATGGGCACCTCGGCATGGACCAGGTAAGCCCGGCGTTTGAGCGTGCCTCGAAATTGGCTGCGGGCCACCACCTCTTGGCCCGGATAGCACCCTTTTTTGAAATTCACGCCGCCCACAGATTCGTAATTGAGCATCTGGGGCACAAAAGCCTCAAACACGGCTTGACTCAAGGTGGCCACGCCGCTGCGAACGTCGGTCCACTGCCATTGCGCCAAGCTCAGTGCCGGGGCCACGGGCAAAGGCGTCTCCTTCGGGGCAACCCACAGGGCACGGGCCAGTCCCAAAGCGGGGTACAGCGCCACGCAGCTCGCCTGTCCGTCTGCCAGGCTCACGTCCACTTTGGTCCAAGGCTTGGCCTGGGCGGGCAAAACGCTGAGGGCGGCATCGCCACACAGCCCTGCCACAACGACATCTGACGACGCGTCCGACAGTTTGACTTTGGTGCGCAACACAAACATCGACAAGCGTTTGAGGGTGGTGGCCAGCAGATCACGGTGGCAGACCAACAGCACTTCGGTAGCGCTGCGCTTGAACCCGATGAAACTGGCTTGCATGCGCCCTTTAGCCGAGCAAAAAGCAGCCAGACGCGCGTCAGACTGCCCCAACAGCGCGAAGTCTTGTGTCAGCTGGTTGTGCAAAAACTTGGCCGCTTCTTCACCCTCGGCACGGATCACGCCAAGGTGGGTCAGCAGTGCCAACCCATGCAGGTCCGTGTGGGTGGCAGGGGTGGGGTTGGAGGAGGGGTTAGACAGTGCGCTCATGGTGTCGATTATCATCCCCGCTCGATGAGCCGCCCTTTCAAACGCCACCTGCCACGCCTGTTGTCTCGCGTGCT
>CAZHDP010000149.1:0-7833 GCA_964531605.1 uncultured Burkholderiaceae bacterium
CAACAGCGCGCCGAAAGCCCGGCCATCCATACGGCGCAGCAAGTCGCCCACGGTTTGGGCTTCTTTGCGCAGGGTTTGCTGCATCTGTTCGACGGTCGGAGGCTGGGGGGCCACCTCAAGGCCAAAGGCTGCAAATTTTTGTTTGAACACCGGGTCGGTGATGACCTTGATGACTTCGGTGCGCATTTTGGTTTGCGCGGCAGCGGGCACGTCGGGCGTAGACCACAAGGCAATCCAGGGGAACTGTGTCAGTTCGGGGTGACCTTGCTCAGAGACCGTGGGCACATCGGGCAGTGCTGGGGAGCGTCTGATCGAGGTGACGGCCAGGGCCTTGAGTTTGCCACCTTTGATGTTGGGTATGGACGTGGCTGGCCCGTCGAACATGAACTGCACCTGTCCACCCATCACGTCTTGTAGGGCGGGTGGGGAGCCTTTGTACCCCACGTGCTGCATGTCCAGTCCGGCGATCTTGTTCCACTGGAGCCCCATCACATGGCTAAGCGTACCCGCGCTGTACGACGCGAAGCTGACCTTTCCTGGGTTGGCCTTGACGTAGGCGGCCATGTCTTTCAGGTTGCTCACCGGCAGCGCAGGGTTGGCGATCAGCACCAAGGGTGAGTTGACGATCTCGACCAAGGGCACCACATCTTTGAAGGGGTCGTATTTGGGTTTGATCGAAAAAGGAATTTCCGACACCAAACTGTTGACAGCGAGCATGTAGGTGTAGCCGTCGCGAGGGGCTGAAAACAGCGCGTCTGTGCCTATCCCACCCATGGCCCCGGGCTTGTTGTCGACGATCACGGCCTGGCCCAGGTTTTTGCTGAGGGCATCGCCAACGGCCCTGGCCAAGATGTCCGCGCTGCCGCCGGCAGGGGCGCCCACGATGATTTTGATGGGTTTCTCAGGCCACTTGTCTGCCGTTTGGGCTTGGCTGTTTGTGCCAAGCAGTGACAACGCAGACAGCGCCAACGCGACGGCGCCACTTGCCTGACGGCGGTTACAACGGTGAAGTCGCAAAGATTTGTTCATGGTGTGTGTCTCCTGGCCAGGGGTTGTCGGTGAGTCAGGCTGCCAAACGCAAGGGAAAGCCTTCTTGTCCCGCTTGCCGGTTAGGGGCATAGCCCACCCGAGCGAGTGTTTCGTCAGCGCTGCCGTAGTGTTCACCAATTTTGTAAATGGCGCGAGCTTGCTCCCCAGTGGCCACTTCGCGGAAGAGTTCGCGTGAGATGCGGACCAATTTTTCGACCTGCTGTACGCTGGTCATGCGCTCACCTTTGCGGCCCCACAGGTTGTCTTCGATGCCGCAACGCACATGCAGGCCCATCGCGATGGCCATGGTGGTCAAAGGCAGCACGTTGCGCATGATGCCTTCGATCGACAACACAGCGCCGTCGGGCGTTCGGTTGATGAATTCCATCATGTTGCGCGGGTTGGGGCCATCTGCGCCGCCGCCAATGCCGACCCAATTGAGGACCAAGGGCCCGGTGTAGTGACCGCGGCGAATCAGGCGCTCTACCGTTTCGAGCTGGCCGACATCGCCCAACATGAAGTGCGGTTGGATGCCTGCGGCTTGCAAGCGCTTGAGGTGCTCCATCACAAACGCAGGCCCTGAGGGAATGGTCATCTCGGCGTAGGCCGCCTGGTAGGCCGGTGTGGCCAGCGAAGTGCCCGCCACGTCGTCATCGGACAACAGCTCACAGATGTTCATTTGGTTGGTGTTGATGGCGATGGTCACCTGATCAGGCTTGGGATCGAGGTTGGCCAGCATGTGGCGGGTGTCGTCGCTCAACCATTGGGCATCGGCACCTTCGCCTTCGGGCGCGAAAGAGATGGAGCCACCGACTTGCAACACCATTTTGGGAACCGCTTCGCGCAGCCTTGCCAGCATCTCGTTGAACATGGACATGCGCTTGCTGCCTTTGCCATCGGCTTCGCGGCAGTGCACGTGCAGCACCGTGGCGCCTGCGTTGTAGCAGTCCACCGCTTTTTGGATTTGCTCGTCCATCGTGACGGGAATGTCGGTCGAGTCCTCGGGCAAAAACTCGGGCCCATAGGGCGCCACCTGAATGACCAAAGGTTGTTGGTTTTCTGGCAAAAGTGAGTCATCTGAAAATTGCATGAGGTGCTCCTTGGTACAGGGGTGAAAACGGTGAGAGGTTTAAAAATCAGTGTGCAAAAAATCGGCTGTTCAGGCAGCCTTGCCGCGCGCAGCCGTGGCCAGCTCTTCTTGAAGAATGGGGGCGCCCACACTCATCGTGTGGATGCCCAACACGCTGGTCAACTGAAGCACGGCGGTGATTTCTTCTTTGCTGGCGCCCAGCTCCAAGGCCTTGCGGATGTGCCGACGTACACCTGGGGCGTACATGTGAGTACAAGACGCGTCCACTGCGATAGCGATGAATTCAATGGTCTTGGCATCCAGCACGCCCGAGCGCATGGGCGACAGCGCCATGTCCATGAATTTTTCTGTCCACCCTGCATCAAGCTCATAAAACGGGTCCCAATTGGGGTTCCAGTTGTCCGTGGCTTTGAGGGTGTCGCACAGGGGCGTTGTCGTTGGGGTGCGCAAGGTGTCCGTCATGAAATCTCCGTTGATTCAAGTCTTGGGCTTGCGCAAATTATTGAAGTCTGGTCAAAAATGTGTTTATCATTTTGGGACTTTTTATTGACAATCTGAGACACCTCGGGAAACTACCATGCCCCAACTGGTCAGGGCGGCAGCGCTCACCAATTACGTCCAAATCGCCACTTCACACGGGCTGGACCCTTGGCAGATGGTTCGGGAGTCAGGCCTGAGCAGCGCGTGTTTGGACGACCCCAACCTCAAAGTGTCTACCGATCTGGCGACGCGGTTGTTGGAAAACTCTGCCAAACGATCAGGGCAAGAGGCCTTTGGCTTGCTCATGGTGGAAGGACGACGGATTTCCAATTTGGGGGTCATGGGTTTGCTCACGCGCGAAGAGCCGACCCTGCGTCACGCGCTGAAATCAACCAAACGCTACCGAAACCTGCACAACGAATCGCTGGTGCAGCGCGTCGATGAATTCAATGGCGTTGCCGTGGTGATGGTGGATTTGATGACGGGCCACAACGGTTACACGCGCCAGGGCATTGAGATGGTCATCGGTGTGTTGGTGAGGCTCATCAAAGTGCTGTTGGGCGCAGATTGGCAGGCCAAACGGGTGTGTTTCATCCATGCTCAGCCCGAAGACTGTAGCGTTCACAAACGCGTGCTGGGCCAAATGCCTGAATTCAATGCCGAATTCAATGGCATTGTGTGCACCAGCGCTGACCTGGACACCCCGATTGCCTCAGCCGATCCGGTCATGTCGGACGTGCTGCGCAATCAACTGGAGGTCGACACGCTGGGACGCGTGACGGTGACGGATGAGGTTCGCCACATGATCATGCTGTTGATGCCGCGAGGCCGCTGCACCGCAGAACAAATCGCGAGATTGATGGGGGTGAACCGCAGAACCTTGTACCGGCACCTCGGTGCAGAGCACCAAAGCTATGCGGGGCTGCTTCAAGAACTGCGCGTGGGCTTGTCGCAGCAATACGTGTCTGACCCACGCCGTTCCTTGCGCGACGTGGCGAATTTGTTGGGCTTTGGAGAGCTCAGTTCTTTTTCCCGTTGGTACAAAACTTCGTTTGGTGTGACCGCTGAGTCAACTCGGCACAACGCCCAGGTCCTTCATGACCAGGGGCCCGACAGGCCCTTGCGCAAGGCTCGGTGAGGTTTGAAATCCGTGAGCAACCAGTCAACCAAAACGCGGACCTTCGCGGGGGTTTGCTGGCTGGCCTGAAACACCAGGTGGATGTCCGCTGCAGGCAGGCTCCACTCGGGCAGCACTGGCTTCAGTTGTCCAGATTGCAACAGGCTCGCCACTTCCCACTGGGACCGCACCAAGATCCCTTGCCCGTCCAGTGCCCATCCCAGCGCAGAGGTGCCGTCGTTGGTGCTGAGGTGCGAACGCACTTTGACCCACTCATTGGCATCGCCGTGGCGCAAATGCCAGGTGCCAAAGGTTTCGTCGCCTTCCCTGATGAAGATGCAACTGTGTTTGCCTAAATCCCTGGGTTGGTTGGGTGTGCCATTGTCACGGAGGTACCCTGGCGTGGCACACAGGACGCGGCGGTTATTGGCCAGGAGACGGGCGGTCAAGCGGCTGTCCGTCAAATCCCCAAACCTCACCATCAGGTCAAAGCCTTGATCGACCAGGTTGACCGGGCGATCGCTCAGGTGCAGTTGCACTTCGATGTCCGGAAATTGCCTGATGAACCGAGAAAGTGCTGGCGCCACGTACGTGCGACCAAACCCCAAGGTGGCGGCAATCCGCAAGGTTCCCTGCGGTTGCGTGCTGCCGATGCCCAGCCGACCTTCAAGTGCGTTCAATTCGTCCATCAAACGCACGCCCTCCATCAAGTAGGTTTCGCCTTCGGGTGTCAGGCTGATCTTGCGCGTGGTGCGGTTCAACAAGCGCACGCCCAGCCGCTGTTCGAGTTGAGCCAATCTTCTCGTGACCACGGGTGGTGTGACGCCGAGTTCTTGGGCTGCTGCGGCCATGTTGCCCAATTTGACGATCAACGCGAATATTTCGATGTCTGAGAAGGTCGCCATTATTCTTTTGAGAGAAATAAAGAATGAATTTTAGGTAAATTGTTTCTGCATTGTTTATGGTTAGCATGGATGCCTTCACACAGGAGACCTTCATGAAAAGACGCTTCGCTCTGGCAGCCTGCTTGCTGACGGGTTGTGCCACGGCATTGGCCCAGGATGCCTACCCAGCTAAACCCATCAAGCTGGTGGTGCCGTATGCGCCGGGCGGCAGCGCTGACATCGCTGCGCGCTTGGTGAGTGAGGCTTGGGGCAGAGCGCTGGGCACCAGCATGTACATTGAAAACAAAGCGGGTGCGGGTGGCAACCTTGGTGTGGACTTTGTGGCCAAGGCCGAAGGTGACGGCTACACCGTAGGCTTGCAGACGGTGTCACTGGCCATCAATCCGGCACTCACCGCCAAGATGCCTTACGACACGCTGAAAGATTTGGCCCCCATCGGCATGGTGGCCAGCTCACAGCACGTGCTGGTGGTGAACAGTGGCTTTTCTGCCAAGACGGGTTCAGAGTTGCTGGCGCTCGCCAAAGCCAAACCAGGCAGATTGACTTACGGGTCGGCAGGGGGCGGGAGCACTTTGCACATGTCCGCGGAATTGTTCAAGGCTGTTTCCGGCGTCTCCATCCTGCACATTCCGTACCGTGGTGGTGGCCCGGCGTTGATTGACACCATCTCTGGTCAGGTGGACATGAGCTTCCCTGTGTTGGCTGCTGCCATGCCACACATCCAGTCAGGCAAGTTGCGCGCCCTTGGTGTGACGGGGCCTCAGCGCTCACCGTTGATGCCATCGGTACCGACGCTGGCGGAGGCGGGTGTGCCCAAATATGCGTTCGAGACTTGGTTCATGGTGTTTGCGCCGGCCAAAACACCGCCCGCGGTGATTGACAAACTCAGCGCGGCGCTTCGGCAAACGCTGGAGAACCCTGCGGTCAAAGACCGCATGACCAAAGACGGTTTTGATCCGCTGCCCACCACGCCCGCCGACGCTCGACGCCGATTGGAAAAAGAGATGCCTGTTTGGGCCAAGCTCGTGCAAGAACGTGGAATCACAGCAGAATGACCACCCAACACATCACCTCATCCCCTCGAACGCTCTACCAAAAGCTGGTGGATTCACACACGGTGCGGACCATCGATGCGCAAAACGTGCTGCTGTTTTGCGATCTGCATTTGATGAACGAGTACACCAGCCCACAAGCCTTCACCGGTTTGGCGGAGCGCGGGGCCGCCGTGTTGATGCCAGGACAACATGTTTCGGTGGTCAGCCACATCATCCCCACCCATCCGGTGGCCATCCGTGTGATCCACGACAAGGCTTCGGCGCTGCAGGCGAGCAACCTGGCCAACAACTGCAGCAAGCATGGGATTCCGCTGTTCGATACCAACGATGCGATGCAGGGCATTGAACATGTCGTCGCCCCCGAGCACGGCATGATTCGACCGGGCATGGTCGTCATTTGTGGGGACAGTCACACGACCACATACGGGGCTCTGGGCGCTCTGGGCTTTGGCATCGGCACCTCTGAAGTCGAGCAAGTTTTGGCAACGCAAACGTTGGTCTACCGCACAGCTGGCAACATGCGGATTCGCATGGATGGCGTACTGCCAATGGGCACCACCAGCAAAGACCTGATCTTGATGATCATTGGTCACATCGGCGCCCAAGGCGCACGTGGCTACGTTGTGGAATTTTGTGGCTCGGCCATATCGGCCCTGTCGGTTGAGGCGAGATTCACGTTGTGCAACATGACCGTGGAGGCGGGCTCGCGCGGGGCCTTGATCGCGCCCGATCAGACCGCCATCGATTACGTGTTGGCGAAATGCCCAGACATCACCGGCGACGTGCGTCACCAAGCGTTGGCCCAATGGGCAGACCTTTACAGCGACGAGAACGCCAAGTTTGAGATTGAACATGTTTTCGACGCCAGCAAGGTCGAGCCGCATGTCACCTGGGGAACCAGTCCAGACCAGGTCTTGCCGATTTCTGGCAAAGTGCCGTCGCCAGACCAGGTCAAACCCGAGCATCGGCGAAGCACAGCGCAGGCTTTGGCGTACACCCATCTGCAAGCGGGGTCACCTATTGCAGGCACGCCTGTCCAGCATGTGTTCATTGGCTCCTGTACCAACGCACGCATTGAAGATTTGCGGGCAGCATCGCAAGTCGTGGCAGGCAAAAAGGTAGCGCCCGGCGTACGCGCCATGGTTGTCCCTGGCTCAGGTGCGGTGAAACTTCAGGCCGAAAAAGAGGGCTTGGACCAGGTGTTCATCGGTGCTGGATTCGAGTGGCGCAGGCCGGGTTGCTCCATGTGCTTGGCCATGAACGATGACGTCCTGACTGAGGGAACACGTTGCGCGTCTACCACCAATCGAAACTTTGAGGGCCGCCAAGGGCGTGGCGCCATCACACACCTGATGAGCCCCGCCATGGCTGCCGCCGCTGCCATCACAGGGCACATCACCGATGCCCGCCAATTGGAGCGCTGACATGACCACGATCAAAACCATTCAGGGCCACGCAGCCCCCATCCGAATTGACAACCTGGACACTGACCAGATCATGCCCAAGCAGTTCTTGCGCGGTATCGACAAATCTGGCCTGGTGGAAGGCTTGCTGTACGACTTGCGCTATGACACGAAAGGCCAACTCAAACCCGACTTTGTGTTGAATCAGGCCGCATACGCTCAATCAAACTTGCTGCTGGGTGGGTCAAACTTTGGCTGTGGTTCCAGTCGCGAGCATGCGGTTTGGGGCATGCTTCAGTATGGGTTCAAGGCCGTCATTGCGCCCAGCTTTGCCGAGATTTTTTACTCTAACGCCATGGGCAATCAGCTTCTGCTGGTCAGCCTTCCTCCCGAGCAGGTCGAACGTCTGATGAAGCTCGCAGAGCAAGCGAACGCACCAGACATCGTGATCGACATCGAACAGCGAGAGGTTCGCTGCGCTGGCTTGCCTGCGATGCCTTTCGACATTTCTCCACGCTATCAGGACATGTTTCTGAAAGGTGTGGATGTGGTGGGCATGTCATTGACATACATGGACGACATCCAGGCCTTTGCAAAGACCCACTGGGCGGCACAGCCATGGGTCAAGGATGTGGCGGTCCGCATGAAATCGGCCTTGGCTGTTTAACCCTTGGTTATTGAATGTGGCGCCCACGTTGGCCATGTTTGCCGGTCGTCGGGTTAAACAACCGCTGTCCCTACATTGCAGAAGAGG
>CAZHDP010000150.1:0-7786 GCA_964531605.1 uncultured Burkholderiaceae bacterium
TGAGCAAACAATTCGACGTCGTCGTCATCGGCGGTGGCCCCGGTGGCTACATTGCTGCCATCCGTGCAGCACAACTCGGTTTCCAGGTCGCTTGTATCGACGAATGGAAAAACAGCAAGGGTGGCCCAGCCCCCGGCGGGACCTGTACCAACGTGGGTTGCATCCCATCCAAGGCACTGCTGCAGTCCAGCGAGCACTTTGAACACGCCAACCACCACTTCGCAGACCATGGCATCACCGCCACGGACGTGAAGATGGACGTGGCCAAGATGATTGCCCGCAAGGACAACGTTGTGAAGCAAAACAACGATGGCATCTTGTACCTGTTCAAGAAAAACAAGGTCACCTTCTTCCATGGTCGTGGCTCGTTCGTGAAGGCGGTTGACGGCGGCTACGAGATCAAAGCCGGTGAAGAAGTCGTCCAAGGCAAACAGGTGATCCTGGCCACGGGCTCCAATGCCCGCGCCTTGCCCGGTACGCCATTCGATGAAGAGAACATCCTGTCCAACGACGGTGCATTGCGCTTGGGCGCCGTGCCTAAGAAGTTGGGTTTGATTGGCTCTGGGGTGATTGGTCTCGAAATGGGCTCTGTGTGGCGCCGTCTGGGCACGGAAGTCACCATCCTGGAAGGCATGCCAACATTCTTGGCCGCCGTGGACGAGCAGATCGCCAAAGAAGCCAAAAAAGCGTTTGACAAGCAGGGCCTGAAGATCGAACTCGGCGTCAAAGTGGGCGAGATCAAGAACGGCAAAAAAGGTGTCAGTGTGGCCTACACCAACGCCAAGGGCGAGGCCCAGACGCTGGACGTGGACAAGCTGATCATCTCGATTGGCCGTGTTCCCAACACCACCGGTTTGAACGTGGAAGCCGTGGGCCTGAAGCTTGACGAGCGCGGTGCCATCGTGGTGGACGACCAGTGCAAGACCAACCTGCCAGGCGTATGGGCTGTCGGCGACGTGGTCCGTGGGCCGATGTTGGCGCACAAGGCCGAGGAAGAAGGCGTGGCGGTGGCAGAGCGCATCGCGGGTCAGCATGGCCATGTGAACTTCAATACCGTGCCATGGGTGATTTACACCAGCCCCGAAATCGCTTGGGTGGGCCGCACCGAGCAGCAACTCAAGGCCGATGGCGTGGCTTATAAGGCGGGTACCTTCCCGTTCCTGGCCAACGGCCGCGCGCGTGCTTTGGGCGACACGACGGGCATGGTGAAGTTCTTGGCCGATGCCAAGACTGACGAAATCCTGGGCGTGCACATCGTGGGCCCGATGGCCAGTGAGTTGATCTCTGAAGCGGTGGTGGCCATGGAATTCCGCGCCAGCGCCGAAGACATTGCCCGCATCTGCCACGCTCACCCCAGCTTGAGCGAAGCGACCAAAGAAGCGGCCTTGGCCGTGGACAAGCGCACGCTGAACTTCTGATCGTTTGCTGTGTCTGAAAAAGAGGCTTTCGGCATGTCCGATAAGCCTCTTTTGCTATTGATTTGTGAGCATTAACGGGAAAGCACCTGATGAGCGTTGCCAAAGCCTACGAAGCCGAACTGGGAACCCGGGGGTACACGAGCGATCCGGCTCAACTGCGTGCAGTTCAGGCGCTTGACCGTTGCGCGAATGAATGGGCGGACTACAAAGACAAGCGGTCCAACGCGTTCAAAAAACTCATCAACAAGCCTGCCATCCCACGCGGCGTTTACATGTACGGCGGGGTGGGGCGCGGAAAAAGCTTTTTGATGGACTGCTTCTTCAACGCGGTTCCCGTGGTGCGCAAGACCCGTTTGCATTTCCACGAGTTCATGCGCGAGGTTCACCGTGAATTGGCCGATTTGCAAGGCACAGTGAACCCTCTGGACGAGCTGGGGCGGCGCATGGCCAAGCGTTACCGCCTGGTGTGTTTCGACGAGTTCCATGTCGCAGACATCACCGATGCGATGATCTTGCACCGTCTGCTGGCTGCGTTGTTCGAAAACGGTGTTGGCTTTGTGACCACGTCCAACTTCAGGCCTGATGATTTGTACCCCGGTGGTCTGCACCGAGACCGCATCCTTCCAGCCATTGCCTTGCTCAACAGCAAGTTGGAAGTGATCAATGTCGACAACGGGACGGATTACCGTCGGCGCACGTTGGAACAGGTCAAGCTTTACCACACCCCTTTGGGTGACGCCGCTGATGCCGAAATGGCTGATGCTTTCAACCGACTGGCCGAAACCCACGATGAAGACCCTGTTCTGCACATCGAGGCCCGTGAAATCAAGTCCCGGCGCAAGGCGGGTGGTGTGGTGTGGTTTGATTTCAAGGCGCTGTGTGGTGGCCCTCGATCACAAAACGACTACCTTGAAATCGCTTCTCAATTCCACACAGTGTTGCTGAGCAATGTGCCCTACATGCCGGTGAATATGGCTTCAGAAGCGCGTCGATTCACGTGGCTGGTGGACGTGCTTTACGACCGCCGGGTCAAGTTGATCATGTCTGCTGCTGTCCCCCCAGAAGCGCTGTACACCGAGGGGCCGTTGGCCCATGAGTTTCCCCGCACAGTGTCTCGGCTCAACGAGATGCAGTCTGCCGAGTTTTTGGCGTTGGAGCGGCGTACGGTGGACACCCGCATCACATGACGAGCTTGACCATCTTGGCGAGGCTGGTCTGCCGTGGTGGATGGGCACTGGCGTTGGCCATTTTGGCCATGTCTGCATCGGCTCAAACCCCGGACGAGATGGCCAGTTTCAGGCAAGAGATCGCTCAGCGCAGGGTGGTGGTTGAAGACGCTCATGCGCGCAGCCGGGTTGAGTGTTACCAACGTTTTGCCGTGAACGATTGCCTGCTGGCAGCCCAGCGCCTTCGAGCTGAGCAGATGGACGATCTACGTCGCCAGGAAATCGCGTTGAACGATGTCGAGCGCAAGCGCAAATCGGCTGAGCAAGTGCGCAAGTTGGATGACCGGCAAACCGACGGCAAGGTACAGCAAGCGCAAACCCAACGCGTTGAGCGTGCAGAGGTGACGCAGCAAAAACAGCAGACGCACGAGGCGCGGGTCCCCAAATCACCGATTGCACCTAAACCGTCAACCCGAGATATCGCCGTCACCCCAGGTCGGTCGGCAGCAGACCGAACGGCAGCCGCCGACGCTTTTGAGCAACGTCAACTAGAAGCGCAGCAACGCCAGTTGGAGGTACAAAAGGTAAGGGCCAAGCGAACCAAGCCTCTGGCCGAGCCATTGCCCCCTCAAGGAACGTTGCCTACCCCTTTGCAAAGTGAGTTGACAGCCAAACCCTGAGGTTGTCGCACCCTGGCGGGCGGAGCTCATTCAATGTCGAGCGAAGGGCGCTCCATCTTGGCGATCACCAATGACAGGTTATCGCCGCCACCTTGCGCACGCTCGCGCGCCTTGTTGACCAAAAACTCTGCCGCTTCGCGGGGCGACAGGGACGACAGCACCATGCCCAACTCAGCGGTGCTGAAGTAGTGCCACAGGCCGTCGCTGCAGGCCATCAACACGTCGCCCGCTTCAAGCTGGGCGATGGTGTGGTTGGTCAGCGCCGGGTCTTGTTCGATTCCAAGGCAACTGGTCAAAATGTTGGACAAGGGGTGCGAGTCAGCGTCTTTTTCGAGCAATTCGCCACGGTCTACCAGTGCTTGCACGTGGGAGTGGTCTTTGGTCCGGCTCACCAGCTTGTCATGGCGAAAATGGTAGATGCGTGAATCGCCGGCGGTCATCCAATGGCAGTCGCCCGCGGGGTTGATCAAAAATGCAGCGATGGTGCTGTGGGGTTCTTGCTCACTCGACAATGCGGTAAGTTTGATGACCAAATGCGCCTCCATGGCGATTTGGCGCAAAATTTCTACAGCTTGGTCTTCGTCGGGGTTGTAACGGTCAAACAGTTGTTTGGCTGTCAACATCACTTGGTCCGAGGCTTTGCGGCCTCCGCTGCGTCCACCCATGCCATCGGCCACAACGCCCAGTGCACAGCCACTCACCCTCGGATGTGTCAAAAAAATGACCTGATCTTGTTGGTATTGGCGGTCGCCTTTGTGAATGCCTGTGGCCGCGTTCAGCTTGTATGTAATGGCCATCCAAAATCCTGTTGGCTACACTTCAGCAAGGAGCGCCGCTCCGCTGCGTCTGTATCAATGTTGTTTAACTTGGCCCGTATTATTAACCCAAGCCACTGTGGTCCGCTGACCGCCTGCAGGGTGTCGTTTTGAACACACTGCGCCAAGGGTTGGTGCAGCGCGTCGACGCTGCATTTGCCGTCGATGGTCCGCTGGCCCAGGGCATGGCTGCCTATCGGCAGCGTCCGGGCCAATTGGCGATGGCTGGCGCTGTGGCTGAGGTGTTGGCGCAGGGTGGGGTGCTTGTGGCAGAGGCCGGAACCGGCACGGGGAAGACGTTTGCCTATTTGGTGCCTGCCTTGCTCAGCGGTGAGCGGATGGTGCTGTCCACGGCGACCAAGGCTTTGCAGGAGCAGCTCTTTGACAGGGATGTGCCCGCCTTGCTGAGAGCGCTGGGCCTGTCGGCCAAAACAGCCATGCTCAAAGGTCGCGCCAGCTATGTGTGTGTGCACCGCTTGGGCTTTGCCCGACACACGGGGAGCCGCGAGTCTTTGGGGTTTCACAAGGGACTGGCAGCGGTTGAGCGGTGGCTGACGGCGACCCACACAGGAGACTTGTCTGAGGTGCCTGCCATTGCCGATCAACCTGCACTGCTTGCGGCCGTGAGCTCAACCCGTGAAAACTGTCTGAATGCACGTTGCCCCCGTTTAGCCGATTGCCACGTCAACCAGGCGCGGCGTGCGGCATTGGCTGCTGATGTGCTGGTGGTCAATCACCATTTGTTTTTTGCTGATGTTTGTGGTCGCGAACCCGGCATGACCTCGTTGTTGCCGTCATTGAGCGCAGTGGTGTTTGACGAAGCGCACCGTTTGAATGAGGTGGGCGTGTCGTTTGCAGGTCATCGTTTGGACCTGTCGCAATGTCTGGCTTTGTGCCGCGATGTGCTGGCGACAGGTACAGGCTTGGCGCAGGGGTTTGCGCCCTGGCATCCACTGTCTGCAGAAGTGGTGTTGGCAGCGCGACGATGGTTCCGCTATCGAGGACTGGTGTCGGATGCCGGACGACTGGCTTGGGACGGCGCGTCCCCTTGGGGGTCTGAAGACTTGAGTTGGGCGGCTGACGGGCAAGCCTTGCAGCGCCAGCTGCAGGCCATGGCCCAGGCTTTGGCACTGGTCAGCGAAGTCGCACCTGATTTCGTGCGTTTGCACGAGCAAACCATGGCGTTGACACAGGCTGTCCATCGGTTTTTGCATCCCAAGGCAGAGGCGACAGTGCGCTGGGTGGAGGTGCGGGGCAGTCAGGCACCGGTGATCAGTTTGGTGGAGGCGCCAGTGACCGTGGCTGGGTTTTTTCAAGCCCTCCGTTACCAGTTGGGGTCATTGTCGGAGCGTGAGCCATCGTGGGTGTTCACCTCAGCCACCTTGGGACATGACGACCGCCTCTCGTGGTTCACCCAGACTTGTGGTTTGGACGATGCCCAGGTGTTGCGCGTGCCCAGCCCATTCGACCACGCTGCCCAATCTGCCTTGTATGTCCCCGGCGTACTGCCTGAACCCTCAGACCCCAAGCACAGTGAGGCGCTTGCCGCTTTGACCATTGAGTTGGTGGAGGCGCTGAAGGGCAGAACCCTCATCTTGACGACCACCCTGCGGGCCATGCAGGTCATTGCACAGGCACTGTCAACCCATTTTGACCAGCCTGACGATGTGCTGGTGTTAACCCAAGATGCCCAGCCACGTGCTCAACTGCTGGCCCTGTTTCGTCAAGGTGGCATGGACCCGAAGCGCGGCTGCGTGTTGGTGGCGTCGATGTCATTTTGGGAAGGGCTGGACATTCCCGGCGATGCGTTGCAGATGCTGGTGTTGGACAAGCTGCCGTTTGCGCCGCCTGACGATCCTTGGGTCAGCGCGCAGTCTCAGGTGTTGGTGCGCCAGGGACGGAATCCTTTTGACGCTTTGCTGTTGCCCGGTGCCGCTATGGCTCTCAGGCAGGGCGCGGGGCGCTTGATCCGCAGCGAGTCAGACCGTGGCTTGCTGGTGATCGGCGACACGCGCTTGGTCACCCGTGCGTATGGCCGTCAACTGGTGTCTGCGTTGCCCCGAATGCCTGTTGTCGCCGACCAGGCTGAAGCACTGAGACTGATCGAAGGCCTGATTACCAAAGTTTCCACCACGGTGAAGCCTCAGATTTGAACCCTTGAGTGAGGTATTGGCTTTGTGGGAAGCTTGCTTGAAGGACCCGTTTAGCGTCATCGCGCAGCTGGGTGATGCCCAGTGCATCGTAGGACTTGTACAAAATATAAAGCGCCTCTTCCAACGCGGGCACTTCACGGTAATCATTCACCGCGGTCTGTGCTCGGTTGGCGGCTGCAACGTAAGCGCCCCGGCTGTAGTAGTAACGCGCCACATGCACTTCGTACAGTGCCAGCGAGTTCACGGTGTACGTCATGCGCAGCTTGGCGTCTGAGGTGTAGCGAGAGTCGGGGAAGCGGGTGACCAATTCTTTGAAGGTTTCAAATGACTCTTTAGCGGCCTTTTGATCTCGCTCTGACAGGTCTTGCCGGGTCAGGTTTGAAAACAGCCCCAAGTTGTCATTGAAGTTGACGGTGCCCTTCAAAAACAAGGCGTAGTCCATCGCGGGGCTGGCAGGGTGCAGCTTCATGAAGCGGTCCAGCGTGGCGATCGCCTGTGCCAGCTCACCCGCTTTGTACTGGCCGTACGCTTTCTCTAACTGCGCCTGTTGCGCCAAGGGCGTGCCAGCGGCGCGTCCTTCGAGCTTTTCAAGCAAGGGGATGGCCTTCTCGTAGGCTCCGGAGTTCAGTTCGTCCTTGGCTTCGGCGTAGATCTTGTTTGGGCTCCAGTTGGCCGTTTTGTCAAGGTCAGTCGATGAGCACGCGCCCAACGCCAACACACCCACCAAGGTGAGCCCCACCATCATGGCGGAAGGAACAGCCGATAATCGGGCTCGGTAAGACGCGGTTAACAGCACAGGCAACTTTCTTGAATCAGAGCAAAAAGATTATATCGGTCGACCTGCAAGGGCAAGACCACACGTCCATGGGTGCTGACGCTGGAGATTCGTCAGTCGAAGAGTTGGAAGATTTGTCCTCACAGGCTGAGCTTCGCCAGTTCGAAATCGGTGCGTCTCATCATGGCGAACGGATCGACAAGGCTTTGGCCGACCTGGTCCCTGAGTTTTCCCGCAGCTACCTGCGTCAGCTCATTGAAGCGGGGGTGGTGCTCCTCAATGGCAAACCGGTCGTCAAGCCCTCGCAAAAGGTCAAGGCCGCAGAGGTCGGTTCGGTCGAACTGCGAGCTACGCCGCAAAGCCAAGCGTTCAAGGCCGAACCTATGGCACTCGATGTTGTGTTCGAAGACGAGTACCTGCGGGTGATCAACAAGCCTGCGGGGTTGGTGGTGCACCCTGCGCCAGGCAATTGGACGGGCACCCTGTTGAATGGCTTGCTGGCACGTGATTCGGACGCCAATGAACTGCCTCGTGCGGGCATCGTTCACCGTCTCGACAAGGACACCAGTGGCCTGATGGTGGTGGCACGAAAGCGGCAGGTGATGGACGCTTTGGTGAAGCTCATCGCTGCCCGAGAGGTGTCGCGCCAGTACCTGGCGCTGGCTCACCGTCCGTGGCTCGGCGCCACGCAACGAGATGTCGACGCCGCATTGGGACGAGACCCGCGCAACCGTCTGCGCATGGCGGTTGTTGACCTGGAGCGGCAACCAGGCAAAGCA
>CAZHDP010000151.1:0-7697 GCA_964531605.1 uncultured Burkholderiaceae bacterium
GAGTACGTGGGCATTCAGGAGTTGGTCGATTCGGCCAAGATCATGGCCTTGGCTGCGCTCAACTTGACGGGTTGGACGGCCGCCTGATGGGCTCGCCCTTTCGACGCGCGCTGTGGGCGCAGTTGGCAGGGTTGTTGGTGGCGGTGCTGATCACGGGGCTGTGGCCGACTTTGCCAGGCTGGGCTGTGGCCTTTTGTCATGGCCTGTGCGCTGCGGCATTGGCTGTGCTGTGGCGTTTGCCCCGCTGGTGGTGGTGGATTTCCTTGGGGTTCGCACCGCTGGCTTGGGCTGGGCAAGCTGTTTCGCACAGCTTGGGTTTGCCCGCCTGGGTGTGGTTGTTGGCTTTTGCGCTGGTGTTTCTGGTGTTTTGGCGCACCGACGCCAGTCGCGTGCCGTTGTACATGACCAACAGCCTCAGCGCCGAGGCTGTGACAGCGCTGCTGGGCGCGGACCACGGGCGCTTCATCGATTTGGGCTGCGGCGATGGTCGATTGCTGCGTCATCTGGCCCGGGCCCGCCCAGATTGGCAGTTTGTCGGCTTTGAGCATGCCCCCTTGACCTGGGCGTGGGCCAAGTTGCGGGGCCTGGGTTTGCCCAATGTGCAGGTGCGCTACGGCAGTTTTTGGGACCATCCCTTGGCCGAATTTGATGTGGTGTACGCCTTTTTGTCCCCGGTACCCATGCCCCGCTTGTGGGAGAAGGCTGTGGGGCAATTGAGGCCTGGTGCGCGCTTGATCAGCAACAGCTTCGACATACTTGGCGTCACCCCCGCTGCCGAGGTCGAAGTGGAGGACGCGCGGAACACCCGCTTGCTGGTCTACGTTCCCAAGCCCGACTGACCTTGCCATGGGTGACAATGGGGCTGGAGACACATTCAGGCAGAACCGCATGACTTTTTTGGCCATTGACGTCGGCAACACCCGTTTGAAATGGGCGTTGTACGAGCAACCTCACCCGAATGCGGTGCAAATTGCGCACGGCGCGGTGTTCCTGGAGAACATCGACAAGCTCGCTGATGGCGACTGGGCAGTGTTGCCGGAGCCTGAGCGCATGCTGGGCTGCTTTGTGGCGGGAGACGCCGTCAAGCGCCGCGTGCAAGAACAAATGGAAATCTGGGCGGTTGAGCCGCGTTGGGCCATGTCCAGCGCAGCCGAAGCCGGGTTGATCAATGGGTATGACCACCCCACACGCCTGGGCTCTGACCGTTGGATTGCCATGATCGGTGCGCGCCAGCGCATGATGGCCCAGTTGCCCCACGGGCATGTCCCCAGACCCATGGTGGTGGTGATGGTGGGGACGGCGGTCACCGTGGATGCTGTCGACGCCAATGGTAAATTTTTAGGGGGCTTGATCTTGCCCGGGCACGGCATCATGCTGCAAGCCTTGGTGTCCGGGACGGCCGGTTTGCACGTGCCCACGGGCGAAGTTCAAGATTTTCCAACCAACACCAGCGACGCACTCACCAGTGGCGGCACGTTCGCCATTGCGGGGGCGGTCGAGCGCATGATCCAGCACGTGCGGCGGGACTGCGGGGCTGAGCCCGCCTGTTTCATGACCGGTGGCGCGGGCTGGAAGATGGCCCCCGCCATGTCGGTCAAGTTTGAGCTGGTCGAAAGCCTGATTTTCGATGGCCTGCTGCAAATTGCTGCGGGCCGGGCGGCGTCAGCTTAAGGTCACGCGGGCAAACCGGCGTTTGCCCACTTGCACGACGTAGCTGCCTGCGTCGAGCTTGAGCCCTTTGTCGCTGATCACGCTGGAGTCCACCCGAACGCCGCCGCCGTCAATCAGTCGGGTGGCTTCGCTGCTGGACGGGGCCAAGCCCGCTGATTTGAGTAAAGCGGCAATGCCCATCGGCGCGCCAGACAGGGCCACTTCCGGGATCTCATCAGGCACACCGCCTTTGCTGCGGTTGATGAAATCCTGCTCGGCAGCATCGGCTGCGGCGGCACTGTGAAAGCGTGCCGTGATTTCTTTGGCCAGCATCACTTTGATGTCTTTGGGGTTGCGCCCTGCGGCAATCTCGGCCCGCAGTGCGGCTATTTGGGCCTCTGATTGGAACGACAGCAGGGTGTACCAGCGCCACATCAGGTCGTCGCTGATCGAGAGCACTTTGGCAAACATCGTGTTCGCGGGTTCTGAAATGCCGATGTAGTTGTTTTTGCTTTTGGACATCTTCTCGACGCCGTCCAACCCTTCGAGCAAGGGCATGGTCAAGATGCATTGCGGCTCTTGGCCGTACTCTTGCTGCAAATGGCGGCCAACCAGCAGGTTGAACTTCTGGTCAGTGCCGCCGAGTTCCAGGTCACTCTTCAAAGCCACGCTGTCATAACCTTGCATCAGCGGGTACAGGAACTCGTGCACGCTGATGGACGTGCCCGACTTGAAGCGGTCATGGAAATCGTTGCGCTCCATCATCCGGGCCACGGTGTATTTGGCCGCCAACTGGATCATGCCGCGCGCGCCCAGGGGGTCGCTCCATTCGCTGTTGTAGCGGATTTCGGTTTTGGCAGGGTCCAGCACCAAGGACGCCTGCTTGTAATAGGTTTGGGCGTTGGCTTCGATTTGCTCGCGGGTGAGTGGCGGGCGGGTGCTGTTGCGCCCGGACGGGTCACCGATCATGGTGGTGAAGTCACCGATCAAGAAGATCACCGTGTGCCCCAGGTTTTGCAATTGGCGCATCTTGTTCAGCACCACCGTGTGGCCCACGTGGATGTCGGGCGCGGTGGGGTCCAAGCCCAGCTTGATGCGCAGCGGTACCCCAGTGGCTTCAGAGCGAGCCAGTTTCTTGACCCATTCCTCTTGAGGAATCAGCTCGTCGCATCCCCGCAAGGAAACCGCCAGGGCTTCTTTCACGCGGTCGGTCACAGGGTGGGCGATGGCTGGGGCGGGGGCAGTGCTTGGATGCATGGTATTTTTCACAAATTCGGAACCGAGACGGCTATACTGAGCGGTGACCTACACAGCGGATTCTAAGTCTGCCCCTGTGGTCCATTTTTTGCAGCGCTTGCAGCGTCTGCCTCTCCTTTCCACCGATGCGTGCCTTCAGGCAGCTTTCAGGCTGAAAGAGCGGCTATTTTCGTTCAATTGCTGTCAAACCGAGTTCAATTTGGAGATTCCTTCCTTGAATACCGGACTGATACACGCCAGGGATGTGCTGCTTTCCTGGTTCCAAAAACACCCTAAACGGGTTGTTGCGGCCATTGGCGCCTTGTTGTTGGGCGCGGGCGGCGGCGCATTCGCCGTGGCCTCTTTGGCGCCTGATGCCTCCGATTTGCCTGTTCGCATGGTGCTGGAGGCCGTCGATCCGCTGCCTTTGGCGTGGCAGGCCGATGCCCTTGAGCGTCACCAAGTGAACCTGTTTCGCACCGATGTCACGCGTTCCAGCGACACGGTGGACACCTTGCTGAAGCGGTTGGGCATCTCGGATGCCCAAGGTGCCGCGTTTTTGCGCACCGACGCCAACAGCCGACAGGTTTTGCTGGGGCGTGCGGGCCGCAACGTGACCGCTGAGGCCACCGCCGACAACAAGCTCTTGAAGCTGTCGGTGCGTTGGAGCCCTGAGGACAACAACCAGTTCAAGCGGTTGGTGATCGAGCGACGGTCTTTGGGTTACACGTCTCGCATCGACAGCGCCGTGATGACGCCGGCCACCCGCATGGCCAGCGGCACGATACGCAGCTCTTTGTTTGCCGCGACCGACGATGCCCGCATCCCCGATGGTGTGGCCATCCAGCTGGCTGAAATTTTTTCTGGTGACATCGACTTTCACCGCGCGTTGCGCAAGGGCGACCGTTTCTCGGTGATTTACGAGTCATTGGAGGCTGATGGCGAGCCGCTGCGGGCTGGCAAGGTGTTGTCTGCTGAATTCACCAACAGCGGTAAGACCTACCAGGCGATGTGGTTCCAGGAGCCCGGTGCCAACAAAGGCGCTTATTACACGCCGAACGGCGAAAGCCTGCGCCGCGCGTACCTGGCGTCTCCCCTGGAGTTTTCTCGGGTGACCAGTGGATTCAAAATGCGCTTTCACCCCATCTTGCAAAGTTGGCGTGCGCATTTGGGCGTGGACTACGCCGCACCCACGGGCACCGCCGTGCGCAGCGTGGCCGATGGTGAAGTTGAGTTTGCCGGTGTTCAAAACGGGTTTGGCAATGTCGTGATGGTGCGCCACCGCAACAACCACACCACCGTGTACGCTCACTTGAGCCGCATCGGTGTTCGCCGTGGTGAACGCATCAGTCAGGGGCAAAACCTCGGTGCGGTGGGTTCAACCGGCTGGGCCACGGGTCCGCACCTGCACTTTGAATTCCGTGTGAATGGGCAACACCAAGACCCGATGACGCTGGCCCGCCAGAGCGAATCGATCCCCGTGTCCGCTGCGGCCAAGCCTGCTTTTGACAAAGTGGCGTCAGCGATGCGCCGTGAACTCAACGCGGCGGCAACCCTTGAGCAAGCCAGCATCCAATAAGCTGGATGCCTGAGCACTACATTGGACTGATGTCCGGCACGTCACTCGATGGCGTGGACGGTGTGTTGGTGGATTGCCGCGAGGGCTTGCGCGTCACCCACCATGTGGCAGTACCCTTTTCAGCCGAGCTGAAAGCCACATTTTTAGCCCTCAACACCCCGGGTGACAACGAACTGCACCGCGCCGCTCTGGCTGGCAATGCCTTGGCACGGGTGTATGCCGCGGTGGTTCGACAGCTGTTGACAGATGCTGGTCTGCCGGCTGCCGGCGTTCGAGCCATTGGTGCCCATGGCCAAACCGTGCGTCACCGCCCTGGTGAGTTTGATGGTGATGTGGACAGATGCACACCCGCCATCGGTTACACCTTGCAAATCAACAACCCAGCGCTGCTGGCTGAGCTGACTGGCATCGACGTGGTGGCTGACTTTCGCAGCCGAGACGTGGCGGCACAAGGACAGGGCGCGCCCCTGGTGCCCGCATTCCACCAAGCTGTGTTTGGCCGTGCTGGCGAGACGGTGCAGGTGCTCAACATCGGGGGCATCGCCAATGTGACGGTGCTGGGTGACGATGGCGGCGTGCTGGGCTTTGATTGTGGCCCAGGCAACGCCTTGATGGACGGATGGTGCATGGCCCACACGGGGCAACCGTACGACGCCAACGGCGCTTGGGCTGCCACAGGTGAAGTGATACCGACCTTGCTCGCCAGCTTGATGGCCGAGCCTTACCTGGCCAAAGCCCCGCCCAAAAGCACCGGGCGTGACCTGTTCAATCGGGATTGGTTGTCACACCACCTGGCGGGGTGGCAAGGTGCGCGGCCTGTGGATGTGCAAGCAACCTTGACTGAATTCACTGCTGCGGCTTGTGCTGATTCAGTTGCTTGCTATCAAAAAAGAAGCGATGCGTTGAGTCTGGTCAAGTCACAAGTGTTGATCGTCTGTGGCGGTGGTGCGCTCAATGGTCATTTGATGCGCCGCTTGCAGGCGCGATTGCCCGCATTTGCTGTCAGCACGTCAGACGTTTGGGGATTGCCCCCTTTGGAGGTCGAGGCCGCTGCCTTTGCGTGGTTGGCACGCAAAGCGGTTCGGCGAGAAACGGGCAGCCTGAAAAGCGTCACGGGCGCTCAAGGCGCCCGTGTCTTGGGGGCGGTGTACCCCGCTTGAGTCGAACAGGGTCAGGTCGAAAAGCTCGAACCACAACCACACGTCGACGTGGCATTCGGGTTTTTGATCACGAATTGTGCACCCTGCAAATCTTCTTTGTAGTCGATTTCAGCACCCACAAGGTACTGGTAGCTCATCGCATCGATCAACAACGACACGCCATTTTTGGTCATGGTGGTGTCGTCTTCGTTGGTGATTTCGTCAAAGGTGAAACCGTACTGAAAGCCTGAGCAGCCGCCGCCTTGCACGAACACCCGCAGTTTCAGATCGGGATTGCCTTCTTCCGCGATCAGGTCAGCCACCTTGGCAGCAGCGCTGTCGGTGAACACGATGGGAACGGGCATTTCGGTTTGGATGTCTTCGGCAACTGCACTCATCTTCTGCTCCAGTTTGGATAGGCTGGAATACTACAGCAAATTGGTCGGAAAATGGCTTTATCCGTTATTTGCCGCTAGTGTCAGTGTGGGCTTTTCTTCTTCGCTGCCCGCTAAGCCACCCAACAGCATGGGGCGCAGTTGACCGGCGATCGTGGCCCCCTGGTGCATTTCCAGCGCCTTGTAGCTCACGTCACCCTGGATGGAAGCCTTGGGTTGCAGCTCCAGCAATTCACCTGCGTGGACGGGCCCCACCACACTGCCGTTGACGATCACATGGTCGGCGCGGATTTCACCCACCACTTTGGCCGTTTCCGAGATCACCAGGATGCTGGGGTGCCCCTCACTGGCCACGAGGTTGCCCGTGATGTCGCCGTCCACCCGCAGGCCTTCTGAGAAGGTCAGGTTGCCCGTGAGCTGGGTCCCGTGGGCAATCAGGCTTTTGATGGGCGGCTGCTTTTTACGGTTGAACATGGGGTGGCGCTCCTCGGTGGTGTTATGGAAGTCTGATCGTCTGGCTGGCGCGCGTGGCGTTGCCATCCAAAATGCGGGCAGTGACTGTTTTTACCACGGTCCCCGCGGGCAGCGTCAACAGGCCTTCCATGCGGCGGTATTGTTTGACCTGCAAGGCTTGCGGGTTGTCTGGCAAGGCCTGCAGCCACGGTTTGCCGTTTTGGGTGCCGGCCAATTGGATGTCAATCTTGCCCTGGAATTCAGGCGCATTTTTGGCCGACTGAACGACCAGCAGCTGCCATTTGAATTGCAGGCCATCTTGCAGTTGGGCTTGCAGCCCTCGGATGGCCAGCGTTTCGTTGGCGTTGGCCAAGGGCATCAGGGTTTGGAAAAACCCCAGGTCGTCGCGCAGCGTCTGGTTCTCGGTCTGCAGTTTGCGCAGTTGGGCGGTGAGGGCTTCTTGTGCCGCTTTTTCAGTAGCAAGCAAGCTGTCCGAGGTGTTGGCCACCGACATGGCCTTGTCGCGCTCTTGGCGCAGCTTGCTGACGTCAGCGCGCAGCAGCACCAGCTCTTCTTTGTCATCGCGGTCCAGCCCTGCGATGTCTTTGCCAAACTCGAAAGCCCAGAGGGCAATGGCTGCGCAAAAGCCGAGCACGATGGCGATCAAGGCCCATCGGATCGGCCAAGGCATGGCACTGCGCACGGCCATGCGTGGGGCACTGATGGTCAAACGTCGGCGTAAGAGGCGCAATCGCATGATGAACAACCCTTCACAAAAACAAAACCCGCCAGAACTTGCGTTCGGCGGGTTGTGCTGTATGGCCCCACATGAAACTGCAGAGCCAGACAGGAAGACGTTTAACGCTTCGAGAACTGCTTGCGACGGCGAGCGCCGTGGAAGCCGACCTTCTTACGTTCAACTTCGCGGGCGTCACGCGTGACGAAACCGGCTTGAGACAGGGCTGGCTTCAGCGCTGCGTCATAGTCGATCAGGGCGCGGGTGATGCCGTGGCGCACTGCGCCAGCTTGGCCAGACTCGCCGCCACCGTGCACGTTCACCATGATGTCGAAAGTTTCGACATGGTTGGTCAGGTGCAGCGGTTGCTTGCAAATCATGATCGAGGTTTCGCGGCCAAAGAAATTCTGGATGTCTTTGCCGTTGACCGTGATCTTGCCAGAGCCTTTTTTCAGAAACACGCGGGCGACGCTGGATTTGCGACGGCCGGTGCCATTGTTCCATTCACC
>CAZHDP010000152.1:0-7646 GCA_964531605.1 uncultured Burkholderiaceae bacterium
GGACGCCCGCTCTTGCGAACGTTATGTCCCCAGATGCATAATTTGTGGGTGTCAGCCAGCGCCTTGCGCAGCGTGCTGTCTACCGTGGCGTGGTGTTGTGGGTCCACCAAGATCTGCACGTGTTGGCCCAACACGTCTTCACGGCTCCAGCCAAAGATGCGTTCTGCGGCTGCATTCCATTCAGCGATATGGAAGTGTTCGTTCCACTCGATCATGCCAAATGGACTTTGTTCGAAGATGGACGAAAACCGATGTTCCCGCTCTTTGAGCAGCAGGTCGGCCTGCCGTTGCTGGGTCACGTCCCTGTTGACACCGCGGTAGCCTGCAAATTCACCGTTTGCATTGACATAAGGCGTGCCGCTTTTGGCTACCCAAACTTCATGCCCTGCGTTTTCGACGCAAAAGACGAAGTCACGGAACGGCTGCCTGTTTCTGATGGCTTCGTCTACTTTGTGCGCTGCATCGAGGTCCGTTTTATCGCCGAAGTGAAAGTGGTCCATGCGCAGGCCTATGTGGCGCATGCCGTTCAAATTCAGCACGTCATGCACGGCAGACGATACCCACGTGAAGCATAAGTCTGCATCTGTTTCCCACAACCAGTCGCTCAGCGACCCCGCAAAATCATCAAACCTTCGCTCACTGGCGATGACGGCCATGCGCGCGCGCTTGCGTCCCGTGATGTCTTGCGCAAACCCTTGGTACCCGACGAAGTTGCCACCAGCGTCGAGCAAGGGTTCACCGCTCAGACTGATCCAACGAGGTTCGTTGGCATTGCCGTCCAAGCCTGCAATCCGGTATTCAATCCCATAGAACGGCTTGTGGGCATCGAGCACACGCTGATGGTTGTCCCAAAACTCACTGTCCATCAGGTTGGGGAGTTCTCGGCGTGTTTTGCCGATGAAAAACTCCGCCTGTTGGCCGGCCAGGGTGACCCCTGAAGACACGGAGACAAATCGGAAGTTGGCGTCTTGCACCCAGTGCCAACCCGCGCTCATCCTGAGCACGGTGGAAAGCTGTTCCGAAACACTGATGCTGGGCGTGGGCATCCGGCGATGCTAAAGCGTGAACGTCGGGTTTTAAGGGAGTGGACAAATTGTTACAAATTTGCTTTCAAAGCAGCATCAACCCTGCTGCAACCCTTACCAACACAGGCTTTTTCTCTTAGGCATCAATGTTCATAAGGGTTGGCATGGGCTTTGGCCTCCTAGGCCTTGCCAAACAACATCAGTTTATGCTCATGTTGCAGGTGCAAAGGCATCCCAAGCGGCGATGGTTTCAGAGGCATACATGAGCGCCGGACCACCACCCATGTAGACACAAACGGCCAGCATTTCTTCAAGCTCTTCACGTGTGCAACCCAGGCGGCGCAGTGCTTTGACGTGAAACCCGATGCAACCCGAGCAGTGTTGTGTGATGCCAATGGCCAGGGCGATCAGCTCTTTGTTTTTTTCACTGATCACACCGTTGGACATCGCGGCTTTGGCGAGTTGTCCAAAGCCTTGCATGGCGTCAGGTTGTGCCTTGCGAAGGCTGCCCATGGATTGGCTGATGTTTTGGATCAGGGTTGGGTGGTCAAAGGAACTCATGGTGAAGGTCTTTCAAAGTCAAAGCGCGTTGAGAGGAATCTTGGCGTAAGCAATGCCGTTGTTTTCTTTGGGGGGAAGTTCGCCTGCGCGGATGTTGATTTGCACTGCAGGAAGGATCAGCACTGGCATGTCCAAGGTGGCATCGCGTTGTGTGCGCAGTTGGACAAAGGCCTGCTCGGTGACACCGTCATGCACATGGATGTTGTGCGCACGTTGGGCCGCGACGGTGGTCTCAAAGGCGATGGGGCGGTCTGTTGGCGGGTAGTCGTGGCACATGTAAAGCCTGGTGTCGTCGGGCAGGCTCAGCAGTTGCTGTATGGAACCGTACAGGGTTTTGGCGTCGCCCCCTGGAAAGTCGCAACGTGCCGTGCCGACATCGGGCATGAACAGCGTGTCGCCGACAAACACCGCATCTCCAAATTGATAAGCCACGCAGGCAGGGGTATGTCCCGGCACTGCAATCGTTTTGCCGACCAACTGTCCCACCCGAAGTTCTTCGCCGGGTTGGAGCAAGTGGTCGAACTGCGAGCCGTCTGTCGGGAAATCCGGTTCGAGGTTGAATATCCCCTTGAAGACTTTTTGCACGGCCGTGATGCGATGGCCAATCGCTGTTTTGCCGCCCAATGCAGCCTTCAAGTAAGGCGCGGCAGTCAGGTGATCGGCATGCGCGTGGGTTTCGAGAATCCAGGCCACCTTCAAGTCATGGGTTTGGACGTAGTCAATCACCTTGTCTGCGGAGGTGTGCTTGGTGCGGCCTGATTTGGGATCGTAGTCCAGCACCGAGTCAATGACCGCACAGGCTGTGCCAGGGCCCTGATGCACCACGTAAGTCACGGTCCATGTCCCTGGATCAAAGATGCCGTGAACTTGAGGTGTACTTGCCGTTGTCATCATGTTGATTCCTTATTTAATTATTTAATAGTTTATTGACAAATATATTGTTTGTCAATAAACTGTGAGCCATGATGAAACGCGAAAGCCACTGATGTCACCTGCCACCCTCGATCTTGGTCAGATGCAAACGTCTGCGAATGGCGCCTGCCGCTTGATGAAAGTGCTCGCCAATCCAGACCGTTTGATGATCTTGTGCCAACTTTCACAAGGCGAAAAACGCGTTGGCGAGTTGGAAGAGATCTTGGCGATTGCGCAGCCCACACTGTCTCAGCAGTTGACAGTGCTGCGCGAGGAAGCCTTGGTGAGCACGCGGCGCGAGGGTAAGCACATTTACTACACGCTCTGCAGCCCGCAGGCTTTGGCGGTGATGCAGGTGTTGTACGAGCAGTTTTGCAACCAAGACAAGGAGTGATCGATGACGATAGATTGGGCACATTTCACGCCCTGGGCCTCGCTGGCCGGTGGTGTTTTGTTGGGCGTCGCTTCGGCGCTGTTCATTTTGTTGAATGGGCGGGTGTTGGGTATCAGCGGCATTCTGGGCGGCCTGCTGACTCCTCAACGTGGTGACACTGGTTGGCGGGTGTCGCTTTTGTTGGGCATGGCTACTGCGCCAGCCGTGTTCTTTTGGTTGGCCCCAGCGACGATGGTTCATGCGCCCCGCATTGACGCGGGCTATGGATTGATTGCCCTTGCAGGTGTCTTGGTCGGTGTTGGCACACGCTATGGCTCAGGTTGTACCAGTGGTCACGGCGTGTGTGGCCTGTCGCGCCTGTCGCTGCGCTCAATGGTCGCTACCGCAAGCTTCATGGCCGTGGGATTTCTGACGGTCTACTTGGTCCGTCACTTCATTTAAGGGGTTGGCACATGCAACGCATTTCTGAATTTGTGGTGGGCTTGGTGTTCGGCCTGGGCCTGTTGTTGTCTGGCATGACAGACCCCGGCAAGGTGATTGGTTTTCTCGACCTGTTTGGCCAGTGGGATCCGTCATTGGCCTTGGTCATGGGAGGCGCCATCGGGGTGGGCTTCTTTGCTTTTGCTTTGGCCAAAAAGCGTACGAAGGCATTCTTGGGTGGGGCGCTGAAGCTGCCACAGTCCCACCACATTGACAAACGGTTGGTGATCGGCTCTGCCGTGTTTGGCGCTGGCTGGGGACTGGCAGGATTTTGTCCTGGCCCAGGTTGGGTTTCGATGGCTGCAGGCGAGGCCAAAGGCGCCGCGTTTGTCGCCGCGATGCTGGTGGGCATGGGCGTGTATGAATTGGCAGAGCGTTTCATCCATCGGCCCAAATCCATGGCCGGCAAAACTGGGAAAGTTTGACGTGGACACCACGGCGATCAGCGTGGTCTTGGGTGCGTTGATTGGCTTGGTCATGACGTTGACGGGTGCGGGTGGAGGCATTCTGGGTGTGCCTGTCTTGTTGTTTGGCTTGCACCTTTCGGTGCAACAAGCAGCGCCGGTTGGACTGATGGCCGTAGGGGCCTCGGCTGCCCTCAGCGCCTACCTTGGCTGGCGCGAGGGCACCTTGCGGTACCGTGCAGCAGGTTTGATCGGGGTGACAGGCATGGTGTTTGCCCCCGTTGGCGTGTGGTTGGCTGCGCGTTTGCCCAGTGCCCCCCTCACGATCTCGTTTGCGGGGGTGTTGTTGGTCGTTGCATGGCGCATGTTCCGGCAAGTGCCGCCCACAGGCACCGAGCCTTGTTCACCAAATTTGCCCTGCGTTTTGAATCCTCAAGAGGGGCGTTTGACCTGGACCCGACCCTGCGCTTGGGCGCTGGCGGGCACGGGTCTGGTGTCGGGCGTGTTGAGTGGTTTGTTGGGCGTGGGCGGTGGTTTCGTCATCATCCCCGCGCTGACCCGGTACACCAACTTGTCAGCACGCAGCATCGTGACCACCTCCCTGGCGGTCATTGCCCTGGTCTCGATTGGCAGTGTAGGGGCAGCCGCATGGCACGGCGCCGTGCTGTGGGCCATTGCAATACCGTTCGCATTGGGGGCCGTGGGCGTTGTGCCCGTGGGTCGGGCTTGGGCCAAACGCTTGCCTGCCAGGCGCTTGCAACAGGCTTTTGCCGTGACCTGTGTGCTGGTGGCTGGACTGTTGGTCGCTCGTGCTGCTGGGCTGTGAGTGGTTTACAAGGCGAAGTTGTAGTCCACGGTAAGCGGTGCGTGGTCTGAAAACTTCTCGGTCTTGTAGACCGACGCTGCCTGGGCCAGCGTTGCCAAGCCGGATGTCGCCAAGTGGTAATCAATTCGCCACCCGACGTTTTTGGCATAGGCTTGCCCCCGGTTGCTCCACCAGGTGTAGGCGGTGTCGGTGGCCGTGGGGTCCAGCTGGCGGTACACGTCTACGAATTGGCCGCCGTTGAGCAGTGCGGTCATCCAGGCGCGTTCTTCAGGCAGAAAACCGCTGTTTTTCAAGTTGCCCTTCCAGTTTTTCAGGTCGATTTCCTGATGGGCGATGTTCACGTCACCGCAGAGGATGAATTCACGTTGGGCTTGGAGCTGGTCCATGTGGGGTCGAAAAGCTGCCAAGAACCGAAACTTCGCTTGCTGCCGCTCATCGCCTGAGGAGCCGCTGGGGAAGTAGCAGCTGATGATGGACCGTTTGTGGCTGGGCGTGTCAAAGCGCAACTCCACGTAGCGGCCCTCGGCATCAAACTCTGGTGAGCCAAACCCAACGATGACGTCACTGGGCTCATGCCGGGTAAAGATTCCTACGCCTGAGTAGCCTTTTTTCTCGGCGTAATGAAAATGGCCTTTCATGCCCGCCAGCACATCGAGCCGGCCTTCCACGTCGGGCGCTTGGGCTTTCACCTCTTGCACGCAAATACAATCGGGTGCAGTGGCCTCCAGCCAGCGTTCCAAACCTTTTGAGGTGGCTGAGCGAATGCCGTTGAGGTTAAGACTGGTGAGTTTGAACAAGGATTGGGCCATGGTGCAGGTCAATGGAAACAACGCGGTGCAGCAGGATACCGCAGCAGCAATGCCGCAGGATGAACTCGCGCAAGGCTTCGTGAAGTTTGCGGTGGATGCGGGCGTGTTGCGTTTTGGTGAATTCAAAACCAAAGCTGGGCGCATGAGCCCTTACTTTTTCAACGCTGGTTTGTTTGACGATGGCTTGAAGCTGGGCCGTTTGGCCGAGTTTTACGCTCAGCGCTTGCTGGCCAGCGGGATCGAATTCGACATGATTTTTGGGCCAGCGTACAAAGGCATTCCTTTGGGTGCGGCCGTTGCCGTGGAACTCGCGCGCCGAGGACGCAACGTTCCGTTTGCGTACAACCGCAAAGAGGCCAAAGACCACGGCGAAGGGGGCACCTTGGTGGGAGCGCCGCTCAAAGGTCGCGTGTTGATTGTCGATGACGTCATGTCTGCGGGCACAGCAGCCCGAGAATCCATCGCGCTGATCCAGGCTGCGGGGGCCACGCCTCATGCGGTGGCGATTGCCTTGGACCGTCAGGAAAAAGCCACAGAAAACGGGGCTGACGTGGACTACAGTGCAGTGCAGTATGTCCGGGAACGGCTGGGTTTGAAGGTCTGTGCAATTGCGCAGTTGGCTGATTTGCTGCAGTATCTGGAACAGAGCCCTGCTGGAGAGCAAGGCGCGTTCCATGAAAAGGTGAAGGCTTACCGTGACCGCTACGGGGTTTCATAAGGGTTGACTGCGTGAGAGTTGCACTGGCCATGGTGGGGATGGGCATGGCCGCCTGGTCTCTGATGGTGTCTGCGCAAAGCATTTACACCTGTGTGGATGCCAAAGGCCGCAAAATCACGTCAGATCGACCCATTCCAGAATGCATGGACCGCGAGCAAAAAGAACTCAACCCCAGCGGCTCGGTGCGGCGAAGTGTGGGGCCAACCTTGTCAGCGGTTGAACTCGCAGCCCAGGAAGAAAATCACCGCAAAGCGGTGGCCGAGAACGTCCGCCGCAACGAAGAAAAGCGCCGTGACAAGGTGCTGCTGGCCCGCTACCCTGACAGGGCTTCGCATGATCGGGTTCGCGCGGAATCGCTGGTCCAGATTGCAGAAGTCATCCGCACGGCGCGGCAGCAGATTGAAGACCTGCGGCGTCAGCGTCGGCAGATAGACGCCGAGATGGAGTTTTACAAAAGCAACCCAGCCAAAGCACCGGCTGTGCTGCGTCGGCAAATCGAAGACAACATCGCCAGCATCGACGCCCAACAACGCTTCATCGGCGACCAAGAGTCAGAAAAAAACCGGGTCAATGCCCGGTTTGATGAGGAGCTGGCCCGACTCAGCCCAATGTGGCAAGCTTCTGCTTCAGCAGGGCGTTGATCTGGGCGGGGTTGCCCTTGCCTTTGCTGGCCTTCATGGCCTGACCCACCAAGGCGTTGAACGCTTTTTCTTTGCCTGCTCTGAACTCTTCCACGTTCTTGGGGTTGGCGGCGATCACCTCGTCCAGGATGGCTTCCAGCGCACCGGTGTCGTTCATCTGCTTGAGGCCTTTGGCGTCGATGATGGCGTCCACTTCGAAACCTTCACGTGACCACAAGGACTCGAACACCTGCTTGGCCGCGTTGTTAGAGATGGTGTTGTCAGCAATGCGCTGGATCAACGCCCCCAACTGCTGCGCACTGATCGGTGCTTGTTCGATGCCAATGTCGTCGGTGTTCAGCCGGCGCGAGAGCTCGCCCATGATCCAGTTGCTGGCCAATTTGGCTTGGCCGCACTGCTGGGCTGTGGCCTCGAAATAAGCTGCTACAGCTTTGCTTTGGGTGAGTTGGGTTGCGTCGTATTCTGGCAAGCCAAAGTCACGCACAAAGCGCTCGGCCATCACCCGGGGCAACTCGGTCATCTCGCCGCGCACACGTTCTACCCAGTCACGCCCGATCACCAGCGGTGGCAGGTCAGGGTCGGGGAAGTAGCGGTAGTCGGCCGCGTCTTCCTTGGTGCGCATGGCACGGGTTTCGCCCGTGTCGGGGTTGAACAGCACCGTGGCCTGCTGGATGGCATGGCCGTCTTCGATCTGTTCGATTTGCCAGCGGATCTCGTAGTCAATCGCCTGCTGCATGAACTTGAAGCTGTTCAGGTTCTTGATCTCGCGGCGTGTGCCCAGCGGGCCACCGGGTTTGCGCACCGACACGTTGGCATCGCAACGGAAAGAGCCTTCTTGCATGTTGCCGTCGCAGATGCCGATCCAGGTGACGATCT